>WGDQ01000595.1 GCA_015493185.1 Planctomycetaceae bacterium | reverse complement strand
TTTTTGTTGTTTCTTCAGCGTCGGGTTGCCGCGACCTTGTCGGGTATCCATACAACAGCGGCGCTATCAGCGGCCGATGATTCGCAGATCGTCGACCATGGTGCAGCGACGCTCTCGCGTAAACGTTAGCGGAGTGGTCACACCCTCGCCCGTGGGCGTGGCGATCGAAAACGACAGATAGCCCTCGCCTCCCAGCCCCAGGGCGGCCATGCACGGACCGTTTTTCACAAACAGCGTGGTGTCCATAACGCGGCCCATGCGGGTCATGTTGCGCACGTTGTTTGAATGGATGATGGCCGTGTGGCCGAATCCATGTTCGAAGTGTTTGGCCTTGGCAATCGCCTCGTCGACATCGCGGCAGCGCACGAAAGGCAAGAAAGGCATCATTTGCTCGACCGGCACGAACGGGTTCGAATCGTCGACCTCGCCGAACAAAAGCTCTACCTCGTTGGGCACCGACCGGCCCGCCGCGCGAGCCAGCACGGCCGCATCCTGACCCAAATACTCTTTGCTTGGCACGTCGTGACGATCGGCGCCCTCGCCCACCGTGGTAATGGCCGCATCGGTCAGGCGGTCGATTTCGGCCGACGAAAGCCGTACGGCACCAGCCCGTTGCATGGCATCCATGAGGGCATCGAAAACCGCATCGACCACGAAAACCTCTTTCTCAGCAATGCACAGCAGGTTGTTGTCGTACGCGGCCCCTTGGATCATCGCTCGGGCAGCGCGATCGAGATCGGCTGTTTCATCGACCACCACGGGCGGGTTGCCCGGCCCCGCGACAATGGCCCGTTTGCCGCTATTCAGCGCAGCCCGCGCAACAGCCGGGCCGCCGGTTACGCAAATCAGGCGGATGCCACGATGCGAGAAGATGGCCTCGGCAGTTTCCAGTGTGGGTTCGGCGATGATGCAGATCAGATTGTCGATGCCGACATCGTCATAAATGGCTTTGTTGAAACGCCGCACTCCCTCGACGGCCACCCGTTTGCCGGACGGATGCGGGTTGACCACCAACGTGTTGCCCGCGGCGATCATGCTTACCGCATTGCCGGTAATCGTGGGCAGCGAATGCGTGACGGGCGTGATGGCCCCGATAACGCCGAACGGCGCGTGTTCGATAACAGCCAGCCCGTGATCGCCGCTGAAAACCTCGCTGCGCAGAAACTCGACGCCCGGCGTACGCTCGCCCAGTGTGCGAAGCTTTTCGATCTTGTGTTCCAAGCGGCCGATGCGGGTTTCTTCCATCTCCATGGTGCCCAGTTCAACGGCCTGTTCGATCGAGATGCGGCGCACGTGATCGATAATGCGCTTGCGGTCTTCCAGGGTGCGCTGAGAAAGCTGCTCGAAAGCCTCTTGTGCTGCTTCGACGGCCTCTTGAACGCAGTGAAAAACGCCAAAGCGTCCGCTATAGCTGCGCGGTGCGACAGGCGATGCGACGCGAATTTGGTTCAACACCTCTTCGACAACGTTGCGAATCAAGGCTTCGGTTGCTTGCATGGCACTTGGCTTTCTTGACGATTGTTTCGATGACGATTCAGTGCTTTATGTCAGTGCTTCCAGACATCGACGGTCGAATGCGCTGCGACACATGTGATACAAGGAGGCAGCACGAGAGACGGCGATTCGAGGCGAGGCAAAAAAACGAACGCATGGAAAAGGCAAATGGTGATAGACAAAAAACCGCGAACGTCGGTGTGGGGTGTTTTCAAGTCGTGGCCAATGGTTGTCGCACTGTTTCGTGAGGGCCGCTCGTTATGTTTCCGGTTCCCTCGCTTTTTCCCTCCTGCGGCGACCTTCGACCACACATGAGATTCTGCTGAGCCCCTGCATTGCTTCCGATCCCTTGTGGATATCGGGCAGCCGTGCGGATTGTCAGGTTTTGCTGGTTTCGCGTTGCCGATCGAAAAGGCACATCTTGTCGACGTGTACCGAGTCGAGAATGCCCACCACCACGGCGTCGATGGGCAGATTCTTGGTCTCGGGCGTGAGCCGGGCGCTCGACCCCTGTGTGATGAGCACGAATTCGTCTTCGCCCGCCCCCAGTGTGTCGACCGCCACAAACGTGCGTCCCGTGGGCACAAGGCTTTGGCGTGTTTCGGCATCGACACGGTACGGTTCGACCACAAGCAGCTTGTGGCCCACCAGCGCCGGGGTCTTTTGTGTCGAAACAATACTGCCCGTCACTTTGGCGATGAACACGGCTTCAACCTTCCAGCAATTGTTTGCATTGTCGGGCCACGATCAGTTCTTCGTTGGTCGGCACCACCCAAACCTGCACGCGGCTTTCATGGTGATGGATGGGCACCTCGCCCTGCGCCGTCGCATTGGCCTCGGCATCGATACAAATGCCCAACTCTTGCAAATCGCGGCAAACGCTGGCCCGCACCGTGGCGCTGTTTTCGCCAATACCCCCGGTAAACACGATGGCATCCGCGCCGCCCAGTTCCACGAGATAGGCGCCCAAATAGTGCCGCACGGAGGAAACGAATACGTCCAGCGCGAGTCGCGCCCGCGGGTTGTCGCCAGCCGCCTGTTCCAGGTCGCGAACATCGCCGCTCAAACCGCTGAGCCCCAGCAGACCGCTTTGCGTGGCCAGCATGTCGAGCAGTTCGTCGAGCGTTTTGCCGGTTTCACGCAGCAGCACCGGCAGTGCGAACAGGTCGAAATCGCCCACGCGGTTGTTGTGTGGCAAGCCGCTTTGCGGGCTCATGCCAAGGCTGTTGGCGACACTTTGCCCGTTGCGTATGGCGCAAAGCGAGGCCGAGCCGCCCAGATGGCAGGAAATGATGCGCAGTGGCCCGCCACCCAATAGCTCGGCTGTGCGACCGGCGATGTAGCGGTGGCTGGCACCATGAAACCCCCAACGCAACACGTCGTATTGCTCGGCCCACTCGTAAGGCACGGCGTAGTAGCGGTTCCGCTCGGGTATGGTGGCGTGAAAACCGGTTTCGAAAGCCGCGACGAGCGGGATATCGGGCAGGCGCTCACTCAGCAGCCGCATGGCGGCAACATAGGGCGGGTTGTGCGCCGGCGCCACGCGGGCGAGCGATTCCATCTTGTCGAGCACCTCGTCCGTCACGCGGCAAACGCCGCTGATCGAGCCTCCGTGTACGGCTTTGAAGCCAATCGCCGAGACCTCCGCAGCATTTTCCAGGCAACCATGTTCCGCGTGAGTCAGTTGTTCCAAACAACGGCGCACGGCCTCGGCGTGGTCGCCGACGTGCGCGGTCGATTCGGTCCGCCGGCCGTTGGCTTCAACAAACATGGCGCTTTGCTCAGCGCCAATGCGTTCGATGCCGCCGCGAGCCAGTTGCCGCTCGTCGCGCATGTCGAACAAACGGTACTTGAAGCTCGTCGAACCGAGATTGGCCACCAAGATTTTCATGAGGCGACGATTCCCAAAAACCTCTTTGCCCGTGGTGTCGCTCTTTCACCCGCCGATCGGGCATCGGATGGGTGCGGTGTGCGCCGGCGCGAGCCGAGTTGCTCGCTGTTGGGCCGGTTGCCACACGCCATTCGTGGCGGACGAGGGCGCCCGTTGAACACCCATCGCGTCTGCCGTGTGGAGTGCGCGACGAATTACGACAGGTAGGCCGAGACAAGACCTTCGGCTGGCCGCGGAATGATGTGGCTGGAGAGCAACTCGCCCACCTGCGAAGCAGCCTGTGCGCCGGCCTCGACAGCGGCCCGGACGCTGCCCACATCGCCCTGCACCACCGTGGTGACGTAGCCACCGCCGATTTGCACCTGACGAACAATTTGCACGTTGGC
>WGDQ01000594.1 GCA_015493185.1 Planctomycetaceae bacterium | reverse complement strand
GGGCCGGCGCCACACGCACGTTTCGCTGCGAGCAGAGCCGTGCAAGTATCGTCGAACCGGCATGACGAGTCAACGGCGTCTTGCCATAGGCGGAACGACCGTCGGCCATCATAACCTGCTTCCAAGAAAACACTTACCGCGCACCACCACGATTCCCGGCCCGCTCATCCGGGCAATTCGAGTCCGCCGGCCGCTTCGTAAAGACGCAGGGCCTCGTCGAGCGGTCGGATGTCGTGAACCCGTAGAATTTGCACCCCGCGACTCGCCAGCGCCAGGGCCACCCCCACGGTGCCCAACGTGCGGTCGGCCTGCTTATCGCCCAGCACGTGAGCGATGAACCCCTTGCGCGAGTGCCCCACCAGCAACGGACACCCCAGTTCATGATACCGCTGGCAGCCGGCCAGCAGCGCCAGATTGTGCGCATGGGTTTTGCCGAAACCGATACCCGGGTCGAGCGCAATCCGCGCCGGCTCGATGCCGGCCGCCACCAACGCATCGCGGCGCCGAGCCAGGTAGCGGCCCACGTCGCGCACTACGTCGTCATAGCGAGGATCGTCCTGCATCGTTTGCGGCGTGCCCCGCATGTGCATTGCGCAAATGCCTGCGCCGCTTTCCAGCGCCACGTCCAACATGCGCGCATCGCCGGTAAGGGCCGTCACATCGTTGATAATCTCCGCCCCGGCAGCCAGAGCTTCGCGGGCCACATCGGCCTTGGAGGTGTCGATCGAGATCGGCACACGGGTTTGTGCGGCCAGCGCCTCGATCACCGGCAGCGTACGCCGCAGTTCTTCGGCAAGGCCCACCGGTTCGGAGTAGGGGCGCGTGCTCTCGCCGCCGATGTCGATCAGGTCGGCCCCCTCGTCGATCAGTTGCAGGGCCCGATCCACGGCTGCCTGCGGATCGGCATAACGCCCACCATCGGAAAAGCTATCGGGCGTCACGTTCACAATGCCCATCAGGCGGGGTCGCCGCGGCAACCTCAGCGCGCGCGTGCGCAACCGCCAAACCGACGCACGGCAGGCAGCCCACCAGGGTTCCGCAGGTGTCGCATCACCAGCAACGCTCATGGCGCGAGCTTACCACGGCGCCTCCATCAGCGAAACAATCTCGACGGCCAACGCATCAATGGCCGCCTGCTGCGCCGTGGTAACAGACTGCCCGACCTCGGGCACCGCCGTAGCCGAACTTTCGATCTGCAACAACACGTCGGGCAGGTTCAGCAGGCCCTGTTGTTGCAAAAGCTGGCCGTTGCGGTCGAGCCAGCTCACCTGCACGACGAAATCCACTTCGAATTGCCGTGGTTCGTCGGTGGGGCTTTCAACCAGAATCCGCTTCGTCTCGCTGGTGATTCGCCCGCTCAAAATGCTGTCGGCCGTCGGCGTATCGACCACCTGATAGGGCGTTTTGAGCTCGATCTGCTTGATCACCGCTTCGGTGAGCCGCTCGCCCAAGTAGCGACGGTAGCTGTCCGATTCGAAAATCGGCACGTACACCGTTTGAATATGCGCAGGATACAGCGTGCGATTGCCAAACTGGTAACGGGCGCAACCGATGCACGCGGCCAGCAGCATCATGGCCAGAGCAAACGTCCAACTGCGCACCTTGCTGAGGCTCACCGCTTTTTCGTCTCGTCGCGTTCGAACAAATTCACCAACCACTCGAACTGCTGCGGCGGCTCGTCGGGCTTGTCGGCAAACTCGACCATGCGCTGCTGCGCCAGTTCGGCGAAACGCGTATCGGGATACTCGTTGACCACGAGTCGATAGTAATAGCGCGCCGCGCCGTAGTGCTTGGTTTTGGCGTAGTATTCGGCCATTTTCCATTCCCGCTCGGCCTTCTGGGCCCGAACCGCCTGCTGCGCAACCAGCAGCCGGTCGCGCTCTTCGGCCAACTGATCGGGAAACTGGATCAACATCGTCTGAATCAGTTCTTCCGCCTCATCGAGCACCGTGCCATCGTATTGCGGCCCTTCATAGCGGCGCAGCTTGGCCCGCAACCCGAGCACGTGTGCCATGGCCTGATGCTCGCTTTGCGGATATTGCTCGCGAAGCAGCGTGTAGTAGTAATCGGCGTCTTCGTAGCGTCCGCGCAGAAAGTAGATATTGGCCGTTGCCATAATGCTGTCGTCGGCCAGCGGCCCGGTCGGATCGTGCAGGCGCACGCTTTCGTAGGCTGCCAGCGCGTTGCCCGTCGTGTCGAACAACGGACGCGTGCGGTCCAACGCATTGGGCACCAGCGCCCAGCGCGGCTTTTCTTGTTGGAGCTGCTCCCAATAGCGGCCGATGGCGAACAACCGCCGCATCACAATGTCCAGGTGCCGCGTGTTCTCGTACTCCTCGAGCAGGTTTTCATACAGATCGTTGGCCTTGGGATATTGATCGAGAAAAAAGTAGCACTCGGCCTGCATCAGCAGGGCATCTTCCTCGATCGGCGAGTCGGGCCACTGCGACGCCGCCTTGCGATACAGCGACAAGGCCTTTTTGTAATTGCCCTGGCGAAACAGCTCGTCGGCCTCGGCAAACATCTGTCGGGCCACTTCTTCGCTCGGCCCCTTGCCGGTCAGCCGCTGCCACGACCGCTTCAGTTTGGCTCCCCATTCGGAAAAGATGTCTTCGCCCGTCACGTCCGGTGGCTTCGTGGGCGAGGGGGGTAAATTCGGTCCCCCGTAGCCGGGCACGCCGCTGCCAAAGCCCGGCCCCTGAGCCACGGCCGGTCGAGCGCGTCCTATGCCGAGCATCAGCCCGGCCCCGATGAGAAAGCCCAGCAACAGCCATCGGCGGCGAATTCGCGCAGCGCCGGCCCGCACGAAGCCCGGGTTACGGTCTTCGGACATTCTTGTCCCTCGACACCAAAACTGCCTTGTCCGCATGACCTAGCGACACTCGTTTTCCAGGCGGCTCAGCGCCACCAACAAGGGCCTTTTCCCATTCTCACGGAAAGAGCACATCATTGCTTCGTCGGTTGAACCAAACGCTTCCGTCTCAATCCGCCTCAGTCCATCGAATTTGATCAAGACACACACGCACGCGGTTCATTTCATTCCGTGGCCAAAAACCCCAGATACTCGTGCATGCGCGGCTGCCGGCCGAGCAGGTTCCACAAGTAACGGTTCAACACGCCTCGCAGCTCACCCTGTAAGCCACGTTCCAGTTCCAGCCGCTCCCAAGCGCGCGATTCCAAATCGGCAAACGTCTCCATCGCCCGCAAAACCCCGGCTCGCAGTGCAACCACTTGCCGGTGCCCCGGACGGCATCGAGCGCACAACACGCCGCCTTCGCTAAGGGCGAAGAAAACGCGCCCCGCAAGTTCTACGTGTTGGCCGCACTCCACACAGTTTTCCAGCGATGGCATATGCCCCAAAAGCTTCAACGTCGTTAGTTCAAAACGCAGCACCAACGGCGGCAGGCGTCCCGGCTCGCTCAAGCGGCGCAGTGTCTCCGCGGCCACGTCGAACAACGCCGGATGCGCGTCGTACACGTCGGTCAGTTCGTTCAGCAATTCGGCCACGTAGTAGCCGGCATAAAGACGGGAAAGGTCGCGACCCAGGCCACGAAAACGGCGTTCGAGCTTGGCCTCGGTCAGCAAATCGAGCGTGTCGGACGATTTTCGCAGGAACACTACTCGACAAATCGAGAGAAGGTCAAGGGCAGACTCGAAGGGCCCTTTCGGTCGGCGTGCGCCTTTGGCCAATGCGTGAATTTGGCCAAACTCGCGAGTAAACAGCGTGACCACGCTGCTCGTCTCGCTGAACTCCACCACCCGCAATACGATGGCTATGGCCTTCTCGCTGCTCATCCGACTTCAGAAGCCCATCATGCGCGACGCATCTGAAAAAACCGTGCTTGCCGCCGGTTGCCCAATTCACGACGACAACAGGCACGCATCCATCTTCACCACGTTCTCAACATGCTCACTCAACATTCTCAGCCACTTCTCATTT
>WGDQ01000593.1 GCA_015493185.1 Planctomycetaceae bacterium | reverse complement strand
TATAAGAGACAGCGACGTAGCACCACGCGGCGGCTCAGGCCACGGCAGGCCATTCCGACCGCGGCTTCAACCGCGCTGCGGGCTCTCCAACGCTCTGACGCGGTTTCCCCCACCTTCAGGTTGACTCGCATCGCCGCGATTGTCGACACCGGGTTTGGTCGCTGCTTGCGGCGGCCTACGCTCGGGCCAAATGAAAGACCTACCCTCGGGCTGAATAAAATCAGTGAAACACCAAGGCAATCAACGGGGAAATCAATGCCACCACCGCGGCCAAACGTCCGTTCTCCGGGCGGCCATTGCAGCTTTCGCGTCTTCAGCGCGTATAATAGTCGGCATCTGCTACACTCGATGACTCACGCGGCCCGAGGCCGAAAAAGCAAAGAAAAGCCCGCGGCCTCACCGTGACATCGACGAGCAATACGAACCGAAAAGACCACCAGTCGAGCAATCCGCTGAAGCATGGCTTTGCAGGCCAATAGAAGGCAAAACCTCTCAGCTCCAGCAGGGGCCGTAGCAGGCACATCCGAGCAGGGCGTGTCCCGGCATCGGCCCGTGCAGAGCCGATCGGTCTTGCCCTCTTCATAGCCAGAACACGCATAGCCAGAACAGCGTTTCCGACGGGTTGCTAAACTTACGCCACAAACCGGGCGCCGCCCCGTGCGGCAACCCCCCCTTCAGCAAGCGATGGAAAACACGCCACACAACGCGGGCGATCAACTCGTACCCAGCACCTCCGGCACATCGGGCCATTTCGACGACGTCTCGATGGGCCGCGTCACGCCGTTACCACCACCATTGCCGCCACCGCGCCCCACGCAACGTCGCGGCGGGCTCTTGTCGTTGGCCTTATTGCTTGTAGCCACCTTCAGCGGCCTTCCTTTTCTGGCCGAGCGCGTTCAATACGCCATCACGCGCGGACGCCAGCGGGCCGAAGCCGACGTGGCCCGCGTCCGGCTCGAAAACGCCAATGTTTCCAGCGACGTGTTTCGCCTTGCCGCCCAATGCGTCGCACCGAGTGTCGTTCACATCGAATCGATGCTCGACGCCAACCCAGACGGTTCCATCGCGTCCCGAAGCCAGCCGCGGCCCGACGAAGCAGCACCGGAAGACAACGCCGACCCGTCCGATTCGCCCAACTCCAAACACAACGGCAAGCCCGCGCCGCGATCGTCCACTCCCGGCGACAAGCTCTCCAAGATATTGCCGTTTTGGCTCGACCAGCCGGCACCCGAACGATCGGCCGGCCAAGGCACCGGCGTTATCGTCGACGATGAAGGCTATATTCTCACCAACTACCACGTCGTGGCCGACGCAGACCGCATCATGGTGAAACTCAGCGATGGCCGCATCGTCCGCGGCGCTCAGGTCGTGGGCTACGATGCTCCGACCGATCTGGCCGTGCTCAAGATAGACGCCGGCGGCCTGATGGCCGCCCGTTGGGGCGATAGCCGCCAACTGGCCGTTGGCGATTGGGTGCTGGCCGTCGGCAATCCCTTCGGTCTCGATCGCAGCGTCACGGCCCGCATCGTCAGCGCCAAACAGCGGCGCGGCGTCATCCTCGGCACGCCGTATCAAGACTTGCTGCAAACCGATGCCGCCGTAAACCCGGGCAACAGCGGCGGACCGCTCGTCAATTTGCGGGGCGAAATTGTCGGCATCAACACGGCCATTCTCGGCCGTACGTACCAGGGCGTAAGCTTCGCCATTCCCAGCGAAGTGGCGCAAGAAATTTACGAACAGTTGCGCCGCGAAGGTGCCGTAGCCCGCGGATGGCTGGGCGTGGCGCTGCGCGAAGTTTCGCCGCGCATGATCGAAGAACTCGACCTGCCCATCACCGGCGGGGCCGCCATTGCCAAGGTGCTCTCTCCCTCGCCCGCACAGACGGCCGGAGTTCAAGTACACGACATCATCATCCGCTGGAACGATCGACCGATCTCCGCGCCCGAAGATCTCAGCCTCGAAGTCGCGCGAACCGAAATCGGCTCGAAGGCCGAGATCGAACTCATCCGCGACGGCAAGCGGCTCACGCTGCACGTCACCGTCGGTCGGCGTCCTGTCATGCGGCAATAGTCGTCATTCCATTCAACTGCGGCCAACGCTCCCGAACCTCGGTTTCGCGCAGTCGGCCGATTCGCCACGTCTCCCGCGCAAGCCCTCGGCTCGCGCTTGCTCAACATTCGCCTTTGCCGCTGCCGACCGCCATGAAAAACTGGCCAAAATAGGCAGTCGCCCGAAGTCGAGCCGATCAGCGAATCTCGCAGACGGGGCCTTTCATGCAATCTGCATACCAAACGGTGCCTGCACAAACGAGCGAAAATTTCACCGTTGGAGCAGATCGGCCGATGCGTTAGAACAAAGAGATCGGCAGTCGGCCGTGGATAGTCCGACGGCAGGGCGGTCGTGGATCGGAAACCCTGTCGCGAACAACGCTGTCGCTCCAGGCTCATGCCAACGACTCACGCTGAATCGGCGTCGACTGCTCGTCCGCATCGCTGCCGCAAGGTCGCCTGCATTACTAAAAGGTCGCCTGCATTAC
>WGDQ01000592.1 GCA_015493185.1 Planctomycetaceae bacterium | reverse complement strand
GGCGCATTGGCCTGTTGGCCGGTTGGGGCCGCTATCCGATTGTGGTGGCCCGCGCGCTCCGCGAGCGGGGTTGCGATGTTTACTGCCTGGGCATCAAGGAACACGCCGATCCCGCACTGGCCGAGATTTGCACCGATTTCCGGTGGAACGGTCTTGGCAAGTTGGGGCGTGCCGTGCGCTACTTCAAGCGGCAGCAAGTCGATTGCGTGGCGATGGGAGGCAAGATCCACAAGTTTTCGCTTTTGAACCTGCTCTCGCTGTACCGCCACCTGCCCGACTGGGCGGCGATCCGCAGGTTCTGGCCACATTTCATTTCGCTGGAAAAAGACCGACGCGACGACACGCTGACCTACACGGTTGTCGAGGAGTTTGCGGCCCACGGGCTGCCGATCGTCGCGCCCACAGACCTGGTTCCTGAGGTTCTCGTGAAATACGGACAACTCACCAACCGTGCGCCGAGCCGCGCGCAGCGACGCGACATCGAATTTGGTTGGACTCTGGCCAAAGAGATCGGGCGGCTCGATATCGGTCAGAGCGTCGCGGTCAAAGACCTGGCGCCCTTGGCCGTCGAGGCGATCGAAGGCACCGATGAATGTATCCGCCGCGCCGGGCAGCTTTGTCCTAGCGGCGGCTTCACCGTGGTAAAGGTTGCCAAACCTCAGCAAGACATGCGCATGGACGTACCCACCATCGGGCTGGGCACGCTTCAAGCCATGGTGGAAGCCGGCGCACGCGTGCTGGCCGTCGAGGCCCATCGCACCATTTTGCTCGACGAGCCCGACGTGGTGCAGTTCGCCAATCGCCATCGGCTGACAATCGTGGCGGTTGAAAACGGCTGTTGGACCGAACAACAATCCGACGACTCCCTCGCCGCCGCCGGATGAGGTTTCTTTCGATAAGAGAGCGCAGTCAACTTGACATCAGGACGTGGAGTCGAAACGGGAAGAACATCCACATACAGGCATCCACATACAGACTGTCGTCGCACGCCAACCGCGCGGTGGTGAACCGCGTAGCCGGCCGTCGCGCCGTTGTCCCGACCGTGTAGCGACGGTCGTGAAAACCAAAGACAGAAAACAATTCGAACTACTTCGAACAATTCGAACAACGAGACGACAAACGCCGCATCGATCCGGTGACGATCGAGACGGCGGGGCCCGCTTTTCATCAACCGGCACCATGCCGGCCGTAACAAGCGAAACCCAACGTGTTGAATCGACACAGCAAACCCGCGCATACGACCCGGAGACCCCGCGCATCAAGGGAAAGGTAGAAGAGCCATGGGCATCCTGACCATCCCGCGGTCATCTCGGATGCCCCCATCCCGCAACTTCACTTCTTGACCCCAATTCTTTTGTATCCCGCCTCAACAATCTTTGCTGTGTGGCGGTCTCCGGGTTTTTTACATTCGAGGAGCGTTCTGCGGCGCGGCCGACGGAGCCTCCTCGATTTTTTTGCGCTTTCGGGCGATTCGGTCCGACATGCAGCCGCGAGCCCCTTCAAGCGCACACGGTCGGCACCGGGCGTCAGTCAGACAACGCATACCAAGCGCATTGCCCGGCCCGTGCGCGGTGTTGTTGTAGCGGTCTTCAATCAGCCGGTAGCGTGCCGCTTCTCTCGCCTGCTGGCGCACCGCGGCACGTGGTCGCACAATGTCTCGTGTGTGGGGCAGTTCGCTCGTGGGGCTGACTGGCGATGGGGCGTGGTGAGGATGAGACGTTCGCGGGCTTCTTCGCGTTGCCTTGTTTCTCTTCTCTGCATGCAAAACGCTTGTTTGCGCACAGCGCACGATCCTGACATCGCAGCGAACTTGCCAGAATTGCCCACCTTCACGTTTGTCGTAACCAGTGGGTAAGAACTATCTCCGGCAGCGAGCGAAGCCGCAGGAGTCCGAAGGCGGTGGTGCGCAAGGCGATCGAAGAGGCCGACGGCCCGGCCCGATAGCACTGTCGGACGGTCGGCGCCGCCGCGGTAGGCCGCATTGCCCGTTACGTTGGGTGTTCTTTGCCGACTGGGCAAGCGAGGAGTTTGCCGATTCTTCTTTTACTTTCGTCGACGCGGACACCGATGCAAAAGGAAGGCGCGTCATTGGGCGCGGCGCGTAACCCATATATCTTTTGCAGGAATCGTGCGGATGAGGGAT
>WGDQ01000591.1 GCA_015493185.1 Planctomycetaceae bacterium | reverse complement strand
TCTCGCCGATTTCGCTCGCCTGGCGGCCGACTTCGGCTCGATCGGTGCTCTTCTGCTCGCACGCGTCCGACGCTTGTACTTCGTCGGATCTTTGCATCACGCTCTGCCGATTCACGCTCTGAATCGGCCACTTCTCCCCGGTCGCTCAAGGGGCCGGTCGCCACACAGCGCGTCGCATGCGCGCCGGTTTACCGCACGGTTCGAATGTGAAGCAAGCGGCCTGTTGCTGCTTCGAACATTCCGGCATGGCGCGCTCATCGTGTGTATTTGTTGCTTGAGCACCGCTGCGTGATGCCGCACCGCGTGTCGTTTCACAACGATGTTCTGCATCGATCGTGCGCACGTGCTACGCGCCGCGGTCGACCGATCTCTCGCACGACAACCGGCTCACAGGCAAAACATTTCGCATGGCGCCCGCGTGCGGGCAATCGCCTGCTGCGCCGCTGAGCCCGTGGCAACGGCCCGCTGCGCAATGGCCTTACCAGCCAAACATCCGAGATCGTCCGTTTTCCGTATTTGCCAATACGATTCTTCGTCCATCGTCGGCCGTCGGCCTTGTGGCCGCTGGCTTTACCTGAGCCCAATCCGTCAACAATGCGAAGCGTGCTTGACCCGGCCGCTGGTGTTGCCTGACGCACAATGTGCGGAGGCCCTCATGAACGAGAAACAACCGACTCCAGCAAAAACGCCCTCATCAAGCGAAGCTCCTGCCGCAACGCCCACGGCGACGCCGGCAGCGCCAGCGCCGTCCGACGCGCGCCGCTGGTGGCTGTCGCTCGTGGCCCAACCGTTGCTTTTCGTATCGCTCTTGGCGCTGTTGATCGTGGCCCTCGGCGTGGCCCAACGCGCGGGCTGGATTTCCAGTGGTTCGGCCGCATCGCCCAGCCATACTGTGGCCAACGCCGAACAGAAAAACGTGCGCTACATTTGCCCCATGATGTGTACGCCACCGCAGTCGGAACCGGGCCGTTGCCCCGTGTGTGCCATGGAGCTGGTGCCGGCCGCAGGCGGCGGAGGCGAGACGAACGATCAGACCATTCAGATCGATCCGGTCGCCCGACGCGTGGCCAACATCCACACGGCCACCGTTCAGGCCATGCCGGTCACGCGCACCATCCGCGCCATTGGCGAGCTTAGCTACGACGAAGGCACGTTGAAGGTGATTGCCGCCTACGTCGACGGACGACTCGAGCGCCTTTATGCCGATTACACCGGCGTGGTCGTCGAGCGCGGCGATCATCTGGCATTGGTCTATTCGCCTCGGCTCTACTCCGCGCAAGTCGAGTTGCTGCTGGCCAGAAAAGCCTATCACGCCAGCCGCACATCCACGCTGCCACACGTGGTCGAGGCCAACCGCGAGTTGTACGAAGGCGCCAAGCAACATCTGCTCGAACTGGGCATGACGGAAGCTCAAATTCACCAGATCGAGCAAAGCGGTGTGGCCAACAGCCGCATGCACCTTTGCGCCCCGATCAGCGGCACCGTGATCGAAAAACTGGCCGTCGAGGGGCAATACGTCAGCGAAGGGCAACCCATCTACAAACTGGCCGACCTGTCCACCGTTTGGCTGATGCTGAAACTGTTTCCTGACGATGCCGCGCAAATTCGCTACGGCCACAAGGTGCGTGCGCAGGTGCAATCGCTGCCGGGTCGCACCTTTACCGGGCGCGTTGCTTTCATCGACCCGAACGTCGATCCCGCAACCCGAACCGTGGGCGTGCGCGTGGTGATTCCCAACGACAACGGCACGTTGCGCGTGGGCGACTACGCCAAGGCCACGATCGACGTGCCGGTGGCGGCCAACCCGGACGGCACCACAACGCTTTACGATCCGGAACTGGCCAGCCAATGGATCGGTCCGCGGCATCCGCACATCGTTCAACCCACGCCGGGCACCTGCCCGATTTGCGGCGAAGCGCTGGTGCCCGCCTCGCACTATGGCTTCACCGATCGTCCGCTGGAAAGCCAAACCACGCTGGTCGTACCGCGCAGCGCCGTGCTCATGGCGGGCGACGAGAGCGTGGTTTACGTAGAAACCGAACCAGGCCGATTCGAGATGCGTCGCATCGTGCTCGGACCTTGCTGCGGCGAGCAGATCGTGGTGCTCGAAGGCCTGCGCGAAGGGGAAGTGGTGGCCACGCAAGGCAACTTCTTGATCGACTCTCAAATGCAACTCGTCGGCAATCCATCGCTGATCGACCCCCACAAAGCCAGCCCCCTACAGAACGACGACTCCTCGGCCGAAGTGCTGGCCGCACTGTCGCAACTGCCTGAAGCCGATCGTCGCCTGGCCGAGCGCCAACGCATCTGCCCGGTCACCGAACTTCCGCTCGGCTCGATGGGCCTTCCGATCAAAGTCGATGTACGAGGTACGCCCGTTTTCATCTGCTGCGAAGGCTGCCGCGACAGCTTGCTCGACGAACCGGAAAAGCATTTGGCCAGGCTCACCAACACCGACGACGCAGGCCCCACACACAGCAACTCGTCGAACGAAGCGGCTGCCAACGCGCCGCCAATTGCCGCACCTCGAGCCATGCAGCCGATGGGCGAAACAACGACCAATCTGCCCTCGATCGAACCGCCGCAAGCTTTGAACGATTCGTCGCCCCACCAGGGCACCGGCCAGCCAGAGCCGTTGCCAGCGGGAGGCTCGCGTCGGTTTTCCGGGTATCAGCAGGCCCTCGGCCAGTTGCCCCCGAACGAGCGTCAACTGGCCGAGCATCAGCGGCTTTGTCCGGTCACTCGCATGCCGCTCGGTTCGATGGGACGCCCGGTGAAGGTAGCGGTGCGCGGCCAGACGGTCTTTCTTTGCTGCGAAGGCTGCCGCGACAGTTTGCTATCCAACCCCGCCAAGTATCTGGCCCGGCTGCCAAAGGAAACCGTGCGATGATCCGCAGAATCCTCGATTTTTGTATCCGCGAGCGGCTCGTCATTACGGTCGCCTCGCTGGCGCTGCTGGCCTACGGCTGGTATGCCGTGCAAAAGGTTCCGCTCGACGCCATTCCCAATGTGGGCGAAAACCAGGTGATCGTGCTCACCGAATGGCCGGGCCGTTCGCCCAAAGATGTAGAAGATCAAATCACCTATCCACTGTCGATCGCGTTGCAAGCCGTGCCGGGCGCGAAAAGTGTGCGCGGCAAAAGCATGTTCGGCTTCAGCTTTGTGCAGGTAACGTTCGACGACCACGTGGACCTTTATTGGGCCCGATCGCGCGTGGCCGAGCAGCTTACCACTGTGGGCGGCACACTGCCCGAGGGGGTCACGCCCACGTTGGCCCCCGATGCCACGGCATTGGGGCAGATTTACTACTACGTGCTCGAGCCGCCGCCTGGCATGGACCTGGCCCAGCTTCGCTCGAAGCAAGATTTCTTCGTCAAATATGCCCTGCAATCGGTTGAAGGCGTGGCCGAAGTGGCCTCGATCGGCGGCTACGTGAAGCAATACCAGATCGAGGTCGATCCCGATGCCTTGCGTTACCACAACATTCCGCTAAGCCGTGTGATTCAGGCCGTGAAGGCCTCGAACATCGACGTGGGCGCCAAAACGGTGGAATCCAATGGCATGGAGTTCATCGTCCGCGGCAAGGGGTTCATCGGCTCGGGCAAAACCGAGCAGGAAACGCTTCGACAAATCGAAAACACCGTGGTGCTTAGTCGCAACGGCGTGCCGGTGCGCGTGCGCGACCTGGCCCAAGTACAAATCGGTCCGGCTTTCCGTCGGGGCGCGCTCGATCTGAACGGGCAAGAAGCCGTGGGCGGCGTGGTGGTGATGCGGTTTGGTGAAAATCCGCGCGAGGTGGTCCAACGGCTGAAAAAGAAAATCGCCTCGCTCGAGTCGGAGCTTGGCGGCATCAAGATCCGTGGCGTCTACGACCGCACCACGCTGATTCACGAAACCGTGGCCACGCTGACCGACGCGCTGCGCCACGAAGTGGTGATCACCATCGCCGTGATCGTCTTGTTCTTGCTGCACGTACGGGCCAGCATCGTTATTGCGATCACGCTGCCCATGGCCGTGTTGATGTCGTTCATCGCCATGAAGTGGTTCGGTGTCGATGCCAACATCATGTCGCTTGCCGGCATCGCGATCGCGATCGGCACGATGGTCGACATGGGCATCATCATTCTGGAAAACGTTTACGATGGCCTTGCCCAATGGGAAGCCCAAGGATCGCCCGGCGGCCAGAAACAGCGAATTCAAATCATTCGCGATGCGGCCGCCGAAGTGGTGCCGGCTGTAATCACCGCCGTGAGTACCACGATCGTGAGCTTTCTGCCCGTTTTCTTTCTCACGGGTCGCGACCATCGACTGTTTGCTCCTTTGGCCTGGACGAAAACATTCGCTTTGGCATCCAGCCTGATCGTGGCCGTCACGCTGGTGCCGATGTTGTGCCGCGTGTTTCTGAAAACCTCGCGTCTGGCCGGCTGGTCGGGTTGGGCCGCTTCGGCGGGGGCAGCCCTGATCAGCGGCGGCCTTTGCTACTTCGTGTGGGCCGAGCGAATCGAGCAGTGGACCTCGCTTCGGCTGCCGTGGGCCACGGCGCTGGTGATGTCGTGCGTTTTCCTGGCCACCTGGTGGATGACACGCGAACGCATCCGGCCAATGGAAGAAAACCCGGCCAGCCGGTTCGTGCGATACATTTACGCCGCGCGGCTTCGCTTCGCTCTCGACCACAAAGTGCTGTGTCTTTCGTTCCCCGTCGTCATTGTGTTCGTGGGCCTGGGCGCCTGGGTTGGCTTGCCAACCGTGCTGCGTCCGGTGGAAAAAGCCGTGGCGTGGTTCGGAGCCGATTTGAACGAGATACCCGGCTACATCAAAGCCAAACACGTTTTCACGGGCCTCAAAACCGACGACTGGATCGCCCTGGATGAAGGAAGCTGGTTTTACATGCCCAGCTTGTATCCGGCCGCTAGTTTTTCTCAGGCCATGGAAGTGCTGCAAACCCAGGACGCGATGATCAAGCAAATTCCCGAGGTGCAGGACGTATTGGGCAAGATCGGCCGCGTCGAATCAGCACTTGATCCGGCACCAGCCGCCATGATCGAAACCTACGTGATGCTCAAACCTCGCGAGCAGTGGCGACCCGGCATGACCGAGCGAAAGATCTGGGACGAAATCAATCGCGTGGCCACGCTGCCCGGCATCACGCCGGCCTCACCGCTTCAGCCCATCGAGGGGCGCGTGGTGATGTTGCAAAGCGGCATCAAGGCTTCGATGGCCGTGCGTATCTACGGCGACAGCCTGGAAGGACTCGGGCAGGCGGCCCTGGCCGTGGCCGAGCATCTGAAGCAGCATCCCAACGTCAATGGCGGCACCGTGAACCCCGACATCGTGATGGGCAAGCCCTATTTCGAATTCGAGGTCGACCGCCAGGAGGCGGCCCGCTACGGAATGACCACGATGATGGTCAACGAGATCGTCGCCGCCGGCCTTGGCGGTGTTGACGTAACCACCACGGTCGAGGGTCGCGAACGCTACCCCATCCAAATCCGCTACCAACGCAACGTGCGCAATCGGCTTGACGAACTGCGCAAGGTGCCGGTCGTCACGCACAGCGGCGACGTCGTACCGCTCGAGCGCCTGGCACAAGTGAGCACCACTTGGGGCCCCGGAGCCATCAACAGTGAAGACGCCCGACTCGTGGCCCACGTGGCCTTTTCGCCGGCCGGCAATTTGGGCGACCTTGAAACCGTAGACGCCGTAATGAATTCGTTGCGTGAAGCCCGTCAAAGCGGCGAGTTGGCGTTTCCTAAAGGCAATTTCGAATTGCAAGCCGTTGGTTCGTTCCAAAATCAAATCGAAGCCAACCGGCGCCTGCTCTGGATTGTGCCCACCGTGATGCTCATCAACCTGATGCTGCTGTACCTCGACTTCCGCAACCTGCCGATTTCGTTGGTTGTGTTTACCGGCATACCGGTTTCGTTCGCCGGCGGCATGATTGCCGTGGCCTGGATGGGGGTGGACATGAACACCGCGATCTGGGTCGGCTTCATCGCCCTGTTCGGCCTGGCCGTCGACGATGGCGTGGTGATGGCCACTTACATCCAACAGGTATTGAAACGGCGCGACGTGCGAAACGTTGCCGAGCTGCGAGCCGCCATCTACGAGGCGGGCCTCAAGCGCATTCGTCCCTGCATGATGACCACGCTGACGACCCTGGCCGCTTTGGTGCCCGTGCTGGTTTCCACGGGCCGGGGCGCCGACGTGGCTCGAGCCATGGCCCTGCCCGTCTTCGGCGGCATGCTGGTCGAACCGTTCACGTCGTTCATCGTGCCAACGCTCTACTGCGGCTATCTGGAATTGAAACTGCGAATGGGAATCGACGATCCCCACTGGTCGAGCACGCCACCCGACGATCCCGACGAAATGCCCACGCCGGCCACCACACTGCTGCCCGCAGCGTGACACTCGGGCATCAGACAAGCCGGCCAGACGAAACCAATCGACGACACATCACAACGACCAACCACCAACAACACCAACAACCAACAACCGCAGAGCAATCAGTCGCCGCGGCAGCAACGGCAAGAAGACAATGAAGAAG
>WGDQ01000590.1 GCA_015493185.1 Planctomycetaceae bacterium | reverse complement strand
TCGCCCCGCCCAAAGAAGAGGGCATTGAAACGGTTAGGGGTGTATTTTTATTAGTTCCGCGGCCTATAAGGGCCTCATCGCCCCGCCCAAAGAAGAGGGCATTGAAACTCTCTGGCTCCGGCCGGCAAAGAGCATCGTCACGATCTTGAAGCCTCATCGCCCCGCCCAAAGAAGAGGGCATTGAAACCGGGTGCAGTGGATGGACAGCCTTCACCTTGCTGGCCCCGCAGAGCGGATGGCGTTTCTTTCTGGGCGTATGCCGAAGGGAGATAAGCATGTGGTTCTTCGACAACCGAGGCGTTCCCGATCCCGCAGAGTGGCTAGCTAAGCAGATCGCCCGCCGTAAGGCCGGCGACGAAGCTGCTATCCCCGACCTCGAGGGCGCCGACAAGTATGCGGCCTTCTGTGCGGGGATCCTTTCCGTTGTCCGGCAGAATCCCGATAAGGACCATTGGGAAACGGGCATCGAGGTGGTGTGCCGGGTGGCGAGCCGGCATAAAGAGATCGTGTTCCCCTTCATACGGCAGCTGGTCCGTATCGACGGACTGGACCTGGCCAACTATTCCCTGCCGCAGGTCTTTTACGAGCTCTTCCAGTTGCAGCCGCGACATGAGACCGCCAGAAAGGAGGGCAACTGATGGCCGAGCAATGGAATATGCGTGAAGTGCTGGCGCGGCAGCAGCACTTCACCACGCTGCCTTGTTTACTCGAGGTGGCACGTGTTCCCCATCGAGCCGCCGCGAGTATCCTTCATCGAGACGGATTGCTACGCGGTCGCCGGTACTACAATCGCGCGGCCCTCTCACAGATCGCGCCCAACGACCGTGTTGCCGTCTTGCATCACGAACTGCTGCGCGTGCAGGATCCCCATGCGGGCCGGGTCAAAGCGCTCGACGTGCATGGCACGCGGGCGCTGGCCCGATGGATGCCTCATCGCCCCGCCCAAAGAAGAGGGCATTGAACAACAGGTCGACTCTTTGTCGGCCGTAGCCCGACGCACCGATTCTTCGGCGCGGGCCTATGTCTCGGCCGCGCCATTGGCGAGGCGGCCAAACGCCATCTGCGATAGCCGACCGCGTTCGAAAGCAACCTGCCAGTTAGTAATGGTTGGCGAACCTGGTTCGACGAACGCGCCTCTAGTACTTGGCAGTTTTCGTTGAAGAGCTTTGGGCACTGGCAAAGCGCGCACTACGACAGTCATTAGCGTTGTCTTGATTTTCATCGTTTCGGCATTGGCCGGGATGCTTTCCACCCAATGACGCAAGCACCGTCGGCTGCTGCGCACCCATAATCCAGGACGCTGCGAACCAACCAAAATCGCTGAACCTTTCACGGCCACGGCCGCCGCTCGGCGCCCGAACCGCCGATGGCCCGGTGGTCGTTGACTCGCCGTTGGCTCCCCCCGGTGCATATGGAGGTAGAGAGATACGATGACCAAGCATGTTGCTGCCCTCGCCCTGGCCGCGTTGATCGCGGGGCCGCTGGTCGGTTGTATGGGCGACAGCGAGGCAAAGGGCCGCGTCAAAGAACTGGTTCGCCGGCTTGCCGAATATCAGCAGGAGAAGGAAAAGCTCGAAGAAGAACGCAAAACGCTGGAAGAAGAAAACCGGCGGTTGCAAGCCCAACTATCGGCTGCCACCAAAGGCAACAGCCTGGCCTTCGAAGAACAGCAACGCAATCTCGACAACCGCGCCGCCGGGCTCGAGCAGAAGGAACGCAGCATCGTTGAGCGGGAGCGGGCCCTACTCGAGCGAGAAAAGGACCTCGTGCAGCGTGAAAAGGAGTTCCACGAAGCCACGAACATGAGCATGGCCGATCTTGGCGAGGCGCGCCGCATCAAACAGGAGTACGACCGCATGGTCGAGGAACGCAACGCCGCGGAGCGCTCGGCCGAAAATTGGCTCAAGGTTGCCTGGGCATCGTGGGCGGGGTTTCTGCTGGTAACCGTAGGCCTCGGCGTCGTCGCGATGCGCTACTACTATCGTGATCGCGCGCACCAGCGCGAGGCTGACTACCACCGCGAAAAGGCTCGACTAGCCCGTGCGCTGGTGGCCTCTGAAGCGCGCGACGATAAGACCCACGCGGTACTGCAAATGCTTGATGGTCTCGCAGGCGAGTTCCCGTCGTCCCCTTCATCACACAGCCCACCCCGCCAACTACCAACCGATCCGCCATCTCCAGAAGACGAAGAC
>WGDQ01000589.1 GCA_015493185.1 Planctomycetaceae bacterium | reverse complement strand
TGGGGGCGAAGGAAATGAAGCTCGTCTACGATGTCGGCGGCAGCCGCATGACCAAAAACGTGCCCGTCCCCCTCGAAGAGCGGCGCCGCTTCGCCATCAGCGACGACGACATCCTGCTGCTGGCCCGCTGGGCGTGTATTATCGAAGACCACTACAGCCAGAAACGCGGCCGGCCCACGCCGATGGATATGGAATGGGCCAAAGACGGCCGCACGGGCGAGCTGTTCATTGTGCAGGCCCGCCCTGAAACTGTGCAGTCGCAACGCGCTCGCGACGTGCTCGAAATCTACCACCTCAAAAAGCAGGGCCGCGTGCTGGTTACCGGCGGCGCTGTGGGCGACCGCATCGGACAAGGGCGCGTTCGCGTCATTCCCGACGTGAGCCGTCTGGCCGAATTTCAAGAGGGCGAAGTGCTTGTTACCGACAAGACCGACCCCGACTGGGAACCGATCATGAAAAAAGCGGCCGCCATCGTCACCAATCGAGGGGGCCGCACCTGTCATGCCGCCATCGTAAGCCGCGAACTCGGCTTGCCCGCCATCGTCGGCGCGCAGCATGCCACCGATGTGCTCAAAACCGGCCAAGAGGTCACCGTTTCCTGTGCCGAAGGCGATGTAGGACGCGTGTACGAAGGCCTGTTGCCGTTCGAGGTCGAACACGTCGATCTGAAGAACCTTCAACGCCCCAAAACACGCGTGATGATGAACGTGGGCAACCCGGACGAAGCCTTCAGGCAGTCGTTCATTCCCAACGATGGCGTGGGGCTGGCCCGCATGGAGTTCATCATCAACTCCTACATCAAAGTGCATCCCATGGCACTGCTGCGGTTCGACGCGGTCGAAGACGCCAACGCCCGGCGGCAAATCGAAGAAATCACCTACGGCTACGACAACAAGCCCGAGTTCTTCATCGACATGCTGGCCCAAGGCGTGGGCACGATCGCCGCGGCTTTCTATCCCAACGACGTGATCGTGCGCATGAGCGACTTCAAATCGAACGAATACGCCAACCTCATCGGCGGGCGCCAGTTCGAACCTACCGAAGAAAATCCCATGATCGGTTTTCGTGGCGCCTCGCGCTACTACGATCCTCGCTACCGCGATGCCTTCGGGCTCGAATGCCAGGCCATGAAACGCGTGCGCGAGCAATTCGGCCTTACGAACGTGAAACTCATGATCCCCTTCTGCCGCACGGTCGACGAAGGGCGGCGCGTGCGCGAGGTGATGGCCGAATACGGCCTGAAGCAGGGCGAAAACGGCTTGCAGCTCTACGTCATGTGCGAAATTCCGGCCAACGTGATCATCGCCGACCAGTTCGCCGAAGTGTTCGATGGCTTTTCGATCGGCTCGAACGACCTCACCCAGCTCACACTCGGCGTCGATCGCGATTCGGAGATCGTGGCCCACATTTTCGACGAGCGAAACCCCGCTGTGATGAAGGCCGTCGCGTCGGTCATCGCCTCGGCAAAACAGGCTGGTCGCAAAATCGGCATTTGCGGGCAGGCGCCCAGCGACTATCCCGAGTTTGCTGAGTTTCTTGTCGCCCAAGGCATCGACAGCATTTCGCTCAATCCCGATGCCGTACTGAAAACCACGCTTCGCATTCTGGAAACCGAGCAGCGCCTGAACCGCTAGCGCCCGGCACGCCTTGCCACCGGCGCAATGGTCGCTTCGCTACGGCGCATGGCATCGGTTGCTCGGACACGGCGCGCCCTTGCGCCAGGCCAACAACATCTGCGTCGGCGCCACAGGCGCGTCTTTCCCACCGCCCGTCTCATGGTGGGGGTACTCGCGTCGCACGACGGTGGTTGGTATGTTTCACACGTCGTCGTCGGCCGCGTGCATCCATTAGCAGTCTGAGCATTCTGCAACCCGGCAACCCGGCAACGCAGCAACCCGGCAACCCAGCGAAACGGCGAAACGGCGAAACGTGCGTTCCGGCTGCGAGCCGTTCAAAGGCGGCATGCTTGGCGCCGTTCGAAGCACGGCATGCTCCGCGCCGATGTCCGCGACAGGCCAGCTTGAGCGATCGCATTTTGCTTTTCCTTTCCCGGGCGGAGCGGCTTTTTTCAACATGTGTATTTAGAGAACGATTGGTGTTTGCCCCGTGTCATCCAAATCGCGAACCATCGTTGTCGTTGGTGGAGTTGCCGGCGGCGCCAGCGCCGCGGCCCGCGCGCGTCGCTGCAACGAGCAGGCCGAAATCATCGTTTTCGAACGTTCCGGCTTCATCTCGTTCGCCAATTGCGGGCTGCCGTATTACTTGGGCGGCGAAATCGCCGAGCGGCAAAAGCTGCTCGTGAGCACGCCCGAGCACTTCCGGCGCCGTTTCCGCATCGATGTTCGCACCCACCACGAGGTGTTGGCCATCGACCGCACCGCACGCCGCGTGCGGGTGCTCGACCACAACAGCGGCAACACCTTCGAGCAGCCCTACGATCGGCTCATCCTCGCGCCGGGGGCCGAAGCCGTTGTGCCCAACGTCGCCGGCCACGATGCCGAAAACGTCTTCGTGCTGCGCAGCATGGAAGATACCGACCGCATCAAGGCATGGCTCGACCACCAAACAATTCGCCGCGCCGTGATCGTCGGCGGTGGCTTCATCGGATTGGAAATGGTCGAGCAGCTCAAGCGCCGCGCCGTCGACGTTGCCCTGGTCGAACTGCTGCCGCAAGTGCTCGCGCCGCTCGATGCCGAAATGGCCCACGTCGTCGAAACCGAGCTGCGGCAGCACGACGTCCGCTTGCACTTGAACGACGGGCTGGTCGCCATCGACGCGCACAACGGTCGCGCAACCCACGTGCGCACCGCTTCCGGAGCGGCGATTCCCGCCGATCTGGTGTTGCTGGGCGTGGGGGTTCGGCCCAACAGCCGTCTGGCTCGCGAAGCGGGGCTCGAAGTCGCCCCTTCCGGAGGCGTTCGTGTCAACCCCTACATGCAAACCAGCGATCCGGCCATCTATGCCGTTGGCGACGCGGTCGAATACCAGCATGCCGTGGCCGGACGCCCCGTTCCGGTGCCGCTGGCCGGGCCCGCCAATCGTGCGGGTCGCATCGCAGGCCAGCACGCCGCCATGGACGAAGCGCCACCCATGACGCCGGTGTTGGGCACGGCCATCGTGCGGGTGTTCGACATCACGGCCGCCACCACGGGGCTTTCGCTCAAGTTTGCCCGGCAGTGCAATCAGCCCGCCACCGCCGTCACCATCGAAGCCAAGCACCACGCCGGCTATTTCCCGGGCGCCAAACTGCTGCTGATCAAGCTGGTTTACGAACCCCTCACCGGTCGCGTGCTCGGCGCGCAGGCCGTTGGTCCCGAGGGCGTCGACAAACGCATCGACATCATCGCCACGGCCATTCAAATGCGTGCCACGGTCCGCGACCTGGCCGGCATCGACCTGGCATACGCCCCTCCCTACGGCAGTGCCAAAGATCCCGTGCACATGGCGGCCTTCGTGGCTTCGAACCAGTTGGACGGGCTGTTGAACATCGTTCAGCCCGATGCCGATCTCAGCGGCCGGCAAATCGTCGACGTGCGCACGCCGCAAGAGTTCGCCGCCGATCACCTGGACGATGCGATCCACATCCCGCTCGACGAGTTGCGCGATCGTTTGCACCAGTTGGAACCCCAGCGCGACACGGTCACCGTTTGCCGCTCCGGCCTGCGCAGCTACATCGCCGCACGCATCCTGATGCAGCACGGCTTTGCACGCGTGGCCGATCTCACCGGCGGCATGCTCATGCGGCGCCACGCCGAGGCCGCCGGACTGGTTGCCTCGCCAACTTCCTCCGCTTCATCTACCGAAAACTGACCTGCATCCCCTGCCTCTTTGCGCCCCCTTTCCCGTGCCCCTCTCGGGCAGTTCCCTTGCAACAGCATCGCCGCGGCGCAGCATCCGGCACAGCCACGTCAGGCACAGTAGCATCACCCCCCGTCACCCACCGCATGGGCCGACTTTTCGTGCCAGTGGTTTCTTCCACGGCAACTGCTTGCGGTATGCCGTCTTATTCGGTGGCTTCGTGGGCGTGCTCTCCGCCGAGCAGCCATTTCGATTGGTGCAACATGCGATATACGATCACTTTGGCATAGTCGTTGAAAACGAACCAGGCGAGCGAATACAGCCAGATGTAAAGAGCATACTCCCAACCGATGGCCTCCATGAACCAACCTTCGGCCGCGATGACCGTGGCGATCAACTGCGTGCCCAAGGCCGGCACCAACAGGGCCATGGCCGGATACGGCCGGTGCCAGAAGTGCAGGTCATGCGCCCGTGTTACGTAAATCGTTGAGTGCCCGGCCACCGAAAGCTTCAAAAACATGATCGCCTGAATCATCGGATGGGGAACGTCGAACTGCTGCAAGATAAAGAACAATAAGAACGAAGACGTCACGCCCGTGATGCCCAGCACCGTGGAGATAGTAAGCACCTCGTGCATGTTCCAACGCACCGGATACGGTTCCACTTTCGTGTTGTCGTAGGCAATGGCCATGATCGGTATGTCATTCAACAATGCCAGAATGATGATCATGATGGCCGTGACGGGATAGAAATTGAAAATCGTGATCGCCAGTGTCATGAACAGAATC
>WGDQ01000588.1 GCA_015493185.1 Planctomycetaceae bacterium | reverse complement strand
TCGTTACAGGTGCATCCGGCGCACGCACCCAGTGAACGCCGGCCTCGCGCTTCAGCTCTTCGATCCACTCGCGCTGTGCTCGGAAGCGGTCGATAGCCGCCGCTCCTGCAAATCGTTGAAAGCTGTCGACCAGAAACGTGGCTCGCAACTCTTCGTCCGGCGGGCTGAGCTGTTGCACCTGAACCACATAGACGACCGTTTGGGGAGCATTCATGGCCGTGTCGATCTGACCGGGTTCGAGTTCGAACACCGTTCGCATGAACTCATCGCCCGGGGCGTCGATGCCGTCGACCTCGTTGATTTCCGGCAGCGTCATGCCGCGAATCTGGTTTTCAAAACTCGGCTCGCGCATCCAACTGAACGGGCCGGTGGTGAAAACCGTCAGCTCCGATCGGTCGGCCAGGGCCTCGGCCAACGGCTTTCCTGACGACTTGGCCTCTTCGGCAATACGGCGGGCCTCGGCCAGCGCGGGCTCTCGGGCCTGCACAATTTTCCATGCGGCCAGCACCTGATCGCGCACCTCGTCAAACTCGGGAACCTTTTCGCCTGTTTCTGCGGTCTTCCAAAACAGATACCGGTTGCCGTCGAAGTCGACCGAATCGGCGGGGGTATAGAGCCGCCCCGACTGATAAACGTAGTTGACAAAAGGCGTGCCGCCCTCGATGAACGATCGCCCGATGTCTGTGGTCTGCTGCATTTCGGTCAGCGAGAGCAGATCGGTTTCGTGTGCCGAAACCCCTTTGTACGACTCGGCCAGCGCGGCGAAATTCAGCGGCTTGGGGGCCGGTGCGTCTGGATTTTCGAGTTTTTCGTCCTGCCAATCTTCCCACTGATATTTGTACTGGTTCATGCGGTCGGCCAGCTCAGCGAAGATGGCCTCTACGTGCTCGCTGACCCGCTCTCGCTTGAGCTGTTCGGCGATCCGCTCACGCAGCGTTTTGCCGTTGCGTCGGCTCCAAAGGGGTTCGTATTCCCATTGCGGCTCGTCGCGAATGTCGCGCGGCAGAACATACTCGCCCGGTAAGACGTATTTCGGGCTGCTGGACTGTTCGTCATTGTCCGTCTTCGCTTCATCACTGTCGGCGGACTCCGAAGCGTCGGTCGACGAATCAGCCGGTGCCTCGTCCGACGCATCGGTGTTCTCATGGTCGCTCGACGAGGCATCGCCCTGCGAGTCATTCTGCGACTGGGCGTCGTCGGTTTCCGCATCTGCCGCTTTCAACGCGTTCAGATCGAAGGTCATCCCGCGTACCGCTGGAGGAGCCAGCGCCAGGGTGTTGGCCGCACGATCGGCCGTGGTGTCGCTCGAACTATTCTCTTCGGGCGTGTCTTGGGCAGGGGCTTCGCCGTCCTCGCGACTCTGATTGTCGGAAGGTGTCTCCGAAGGCGGGTTGCCCGGCGAATCGGATGTTGTATCCGAGTTGTTTTCGCCAGCGTTTGCTTCGTTCTTTTCGGCCTGTTCATCGGAAGATGATTCGTTCTCCGCACCGTCCGGTTGGCTCTCGCTGGCAGAAGGGGTGTTTTCGGACGACGTTTTCGACGAGGAAGAAGATGATGAGGAATCTGTTGCGGAAGACGTGGCCGAGCTGGTTCCTTCGTCAGGGCTGTTCGAGTTGGTGGAAGCATCCGTTTCGGATGGCGTGGACTGGCCATCACGGGCCTCTTCTTGAGGAGCGTCTTCCGGTTCGGTTACGGTTGCCGCGGGTTGCCGCAGGGCGGGGTTGCGGTACTGTTCCTTGTGCTCTTCATAGTATTTCACGATCTCTTCGTCCGAGACCTCGATGCTCTCGACCAGCTTGTCGTACTCGGCCTTGAAGTATTGCACGGCCACCTTCGGAGGCTGCCGAAAGCCGGGATCGGGCGAACGTGGGTCGGGGAAGGCGTATTTGTGTTCCTCGAAAAATGCGATCAATGTCGACTCGTCGGGGTCGGCTACCTGGTCGGTGAAATTGGCGACCGGGATCGGTGCTGCTTGAATCGTGGCCTGTTGTTTCAATCGCTTGTAATACTCGAACCGTTCGGCTGGCGGTGCGGCTTGCAGACCGCTGGCAAATAGCTCCCGCAACCGGGTGGCCAACAACTCTGTGCGCAGTGCATCGAACAGGCGTCCCGAGCTGATCTGAAGCCGTTTGAGAATGGCGGCGAATTGATCCGCGCTCACCTTGTTTTCGCTAACCACCCGCAAAAAGTCGTTGATCGCCTGATCACTGATTCTTAGCCCAAGCTGCTGGGCTTTGTTGGCAAGAATCATCGTTTCGACGACCGACTCTTCCGACGCCGGTTGGAGCATGCCCTGCTGCTGGAGCCGCGAAAGCTTGAACCGCACAATCTGCGCCTCGCTGGCCGGCAACGGGTTTTCCTGCTGCATCACGGCCACGGTGGTGAGCACCACTTCGCGGAGAAATAGATTGACCATATGCCGATTGCGAAGCATCTCGGCAAGGTCGGGCTCGCGCAGTTCGCCATACTTTGTCGTTACCACCACTTGGCTTTTGCGGGCCGATCGCTGCGATTGCATGTCGAGAATGGGCGGCAACACCACGAACGCGAACATGCACAAAATGCCCACCACCACGAGCATGCTTTTCTGATATTTGCGAAAAACGGCAAAAGGGCTTGCCATGGCAACAGTTACTTCCTTGGTTTCAACTCTCGGGAGGGGCCGCCAATGGGAAACTCCCTTGACAGTCCGATAGGGAGAGGTTTAGGGGTTTAGAGGGATTATGCCGCGTGGCACCTGATCGTCGTGATTGTAGGTCTATTTGACGTAAAGGCAATCCCAAAAAGGAGTGTGGGCCGAATTGGCCGGCTCTGCCCAGTGTGGTGGCGGGGGCAGCCGCCCTCGGTTTTCCCGTGACAAGTCCGAAATCGGGTTGAATAATTCTCACGACACAAGCCGTTGCCTTTGCGCCGGTGCAATCTGCGGTTTCGGACGCCGACGGGCGGCATGCCATCGGGCAATCAACCGTTCCGGTCCCAACCAGGGTGGCTGGGCAGCGTACATGAGGTCGAAGCAGGACATGGCAATATAAATGACATGGGGCAAACAGCAATCGCGTTGGCGAGCCGTCTTGGTCGGCCTTTTGGTTTCTGGTTTGTCCCCTGTTTTTCCGGTACGGCTTGTTAAGGTGTGCGATCAACCGCGCGAAACGAAGTGGAATGAATAGATCGTGGATAGTTGACCCCCATGGCCCGGTGCTGTGGTGTTCAACTGCCGGCAGCACCATGGCGGCCCGAGCCGTTGTGGTGTGAAGCGGTGTGAAGCGGATAAGCAGAAAGAAGATCGGTCATCGAACGATGTGGCGGCTTTCCCCTTTTTTTCTCGTTAGCAACCGCCGGACGCGAAGCCGACAACTTGCCACAACCCATGATGGATGAATCACGGTATGGCGAAGAAAACAGCAAAAAGTGACAAAAAACCACTGGTGATCGTCGAATCGCCCGCCAAAGCGAAAACGATCAGCAAGTTTCTTGGGCCGGGCTACGACGTCGAAGCCAGCGTGGGCCACGTGCGCGATCTTCCCGAAGGGGCCAAGCAGATTCCGGCCAAATATAAAGGCGAAGACTGGGCCTATCTCGGCGTCAACGTTCACGATCAGTTCAAGCCGGTCTACGTCGTTCCGCCGGGCAAGAGCCAGCAGGTCAAAAAGCTGAAGGAAGCCGTCAAACGGGCCAGTCGTCTTTATCTGGCGACTGACGAAGACCGCGAGGGCGAGGCAATTAGCTGGCACCTGCGAGAGCTTCTCAAACCAAAAGTGCCGGTCGGACGGCTTGTGTTTCATGAGATTACGAAAGACGCCATTCACGAAGCGCTCGAGCACCCCCGCGACATCAACGACGACCTGGTGCGAGCCCAGGAAACGCGGCGCATTCTCGATCGGCTTTACGGCTACGAGGTATCGCCGCTGCTCTGGCGCAAGGTGCGACCACGGCTTTCGGCCGGTCGCGTGCAAAGCGTGGCCGTGCGGTTGATTGTCGACCGCGAACGCGAACGTATGGCATTCGTGCCGGCTACCTATTGGGACCTGCTGGGCACGTTTGCCAAGCGTGCCGGCGATCGGTTTCAGGCCGTCCTGATTTCGGTCGAGGGACGCCGGCTAGCGACCTCGAAAGACTTCGACTCGAAGGGCCGCCTCAAGGACGACACCCTGCTCTGGCTTCGGGAAAAAGAGGCCCAACAGCTCGTCGACCGGCTGCGACACGAGTCGTTCAAAATCGAATCGCTCGAGGAGAAGCCCTACACCTCGAAGCCCTACGCGCCGTTTACCACCAGCACCTTGCAACAAGAGGCCAACCGCAAGCTGCGATTCACGGCCCGCCGCACGATGCAGGTGGCACAAAGCCTGTATGAAAACGGGCACATCACCTACATGCGAACCGACTCGACCAGCCTGGCCAACGTGGCGATCGAGGCGGCCCGCGAACTGGTGCGCACCCAATACGGCCCCGAATATCTTCCGGACAAGCCGCGCATTTACCAAACCAAAGTGCGCAACGCGCAGGAGGCCCACGAGGCCATTCGTCCGGCAGGCACGCCGTTTGCGCTGCCCGAGCAGTTGCGGTCGCAGTTGAGCGACGATGAATTCAAGCTGTACGACCTAATTTGGAAACGCACGATCGCCAGCCAAATGGCCAATGCCCGTGGTCGGCGCATCACGATTCGTGTGGCTGGTGGCGGCGCGGTTTTCCAGGTGGGTGGCAAAACGATCGATTTTCCGGGTTACTTGCGGGCCTATGTCGAGGGAAGCGACGACCCCTCGGCCGAATTGGCGGACAAGGAAACCGTGCTGCCCGACGTTAAAGTGGGCGAGCCCGTCGACCTCGAACAGCTCGAGGCCAAAAGCCACACCACGCAGCCGCCGCCACGCTATACCGAAGCCACACTGACCCGTGCGCTGGAAGAAAAAGGTATCGGCCGTCCTAGCACCTATGCGGCCATCATCGACACGATTCTGGCCCGCGACTACGTTTTCAAAAAAGGCAACGCGTTGGTGCCTACTTGGGTGGCGTTCGCCGTCGCCCGCTTGCTCGAATCGCACCTGCCCAATCTGGTCGATTACCAGTTCACCGCCAAAATGGAGGACGATCTGGACGCCATCAGCCGGGGCGAGGCCCAGTATCTCGACTACCTCGAGTCGTTCTACTTCGGCGACGGCAGCCCCGGCTTGAAAAAGCAGCTCGAGCAGAAGGTCGACGAGATCGACGCCCGTGAAATCAGCTCGTTCGAAATCGGTGTTCCCGACACGGGGCCGCACAAGGGCGTTCCGATCTACGTACGCGTGGGGCGTTATGGCCCGTTCCTCGAGCAAGGAGAACGTCGGGCAACCTTGCCGCCCGATTTGCCTCCCGACGAGCTGACCGTGGAGAAAGCCCTGGAAATTCTGGAACAGGCCAGCAAGTCGGACGAGCCGTTGGGAACGTGCCCTGATAGCGGCAAGCCGGTGTATCTGAAGGTGGGCCGCTTCGGGCCCTACGTGCAACGCGGCAGTGCCGACGACGACGAAAAGCCGCAAAATGCCTCGTTGCTGCGTGGCATGAAGGCCGAAGACGTCGGTCTTCAAACCGCCGTCAAGTTATTGTCGCTGCCCCGCGAGTTGGGCAAACACCCTGAAACGGGCGAGCCGGTGGTTGCGGCCAATGGGCGGTTTGGTCCCTACGTCAAATGCGGAAGCGAAACCCGATCGCTGCC
>WGDQ01000587.1 GCA_015493185.1 Planctomycetaceae bacterium | reverse complement strand
GTTGCGTGATCCCAAACCCGTGGAGGCAGCGGTTCGACAGCGTTACAGCAAGGCCGCTGAAGCCCCTGAGGCCGAGCTCTGCTGCGCGGTTCAATACCCAAAAGAATACTTGGAGGCGATTCCCCAAGAGATTCTCGATGTGGACTATGGCTGCGGTGATCCGACTCCCTACGTCGAAGCGGGGCAAACGGTGCTCGACCTGGGATCGGGCAGTGGTAAGATGTGCTACATTCTTGCCCAAGTGGTTGGCCCCGAAGGGCGCGTCATTGGTGTCGACTGCAATGAGCGAATGCTGCGGCTTGCCAGACGCTATCAGGGCGAGGTTGCCAATCGGCTGGGCTACGCAAACGTTGAGTTTCGCTGCGGCTTGATTCAGGATTTGCAGCTCGACCTGGAACGCTTGAATGAACAATTGGCCGGGCATGCGGTCCGAAGCGTTGACGATTGGCTCAATCTCCGACAACTCGAAGACACGTTGCGCCGTGAAGCGCCGCTGGTGGCCGATGAGAGCGTCGATTGCGTCGTGTCCAACTGCGTGCTGAACCTCGTGCGGCCGGACGATCGTCGGCAGCTTTTCAACGAAATTTTTCGAGTTCTGCGCCGCGGCGGGCGTGCGGTGATCAGCGACATCGTGGCCGACGAGCCCGTGCCACCGCATTTAATGAAAGACGGTCACCTCTGGTCGGGCTGCATCTCTGGGGCCTTTGTCGAAGAAGAATTTCTCGAGGCATTCGCCGACGCTGGATTCCATGGTATCGAGATCGCCGCATGGCAATCGGAGCCGTGGCGTGTTGTCGAAGGCATCGAGTTCCGGTCAGTCACGGTTTCTGCGTACAAGGGCAAGCAGGGGCCGTGTCTTGAACGCAATCAGGCTCTCATCTACCGCGGGCCCTTTTCCAAAGTGCAGGACGACGACGGGCATGTGTTTCGCCGTGGCCAGCGCGTGGCGGTGTGCGATAAAACGTATCGCTTGCTCCAGCAGTCGCCGTATCGAGGCATGTTCGAACCAATTGAGCCCCGCGAAGAGGTACCACTCGACGAGGCGCGGCCGTTCGACTGCCGGAGGGCGAAACGTCGTCATCCAAGAGAGACGAAGGGCGATGCGTTCGATCTGACCACCGCGGCCAGTGATTGTTGCGGACCGGACGGATGCTGTTGAAAAGCACTCTCCGGCCAGCGCCAGCCACGTGGACCGTCGGACCCTTCTTTCACGTTATCGCGTGGCGGTGCAGCACGTCGACAAGCAACACGTCATCGGCGGTGCACTGGGGTTGTTTCCGCTGGTGCGGTTGCCTCAGCGGCCGTGTCGGGCATGGGCGACAGATCGCATCTTCCTGCGACGTCGCTTGGCCGATTTTCCGTTGAGAAAAATCATGGGATCAAGGCGTCCGTCGTAATCGGTCGCCCGGCGGCGCGGGGCAATAAACAAACAGAATGAAATACCGCGCACTGCGTGGTTCGAAAGGATGTTCGATGAGCCTTGCTATCAGCCTGAAACGCCAACAAGATCCACTTGCAAGCGGCCAGCGGCAACTCGAGGCCCTGGCGCAGCCGAGCGATTTGCCCCGCTTTGAGCAGCAAATCGAGCAACTCGGCATAAATGCCCTGCGAGCAGAGCGTATTGACCTGTTGCAGATGAACCTTGGCAAGCTTTGCAACCAGACGTGCGTTCATTGCCACGTCGACGCAGGGCCGGACCGTCGCGAGGTGATGTCGCGCCAAACGATGGAACATTGTTTGAAAGCCATCGATCAAGCCGATATCGGCACGGTCGATTTGACTGGCGGCGCACCGGAAATGAACCCTCACTTTCGCTGGCTGGTTGAGTCGCTGCACGCGCGCGGTCGGACGACATTGAACCGCTCGAATCTGACGATTCTCGTCTCACCCGGATTTGAAGACCTGCCTGAGTTTCTCGCCGCGCACGGGGTGGAAATCATCGCTTCGCTGCCCTGTTATCTGGAAGAGAACCTGGAGGCCCAACGGGGGGCAGGCACTTTCGGCCGCAGCATCGAAGCACTGCAACGCCTGAACCAGTTGGGCTACGGTCAGCCGGAAAGCGACCTGCGTTTGACGCTTGTTTTCAATCCACGAG
>WGDQ01000586.1 GCA_015493185.1 Planctomycetaceae bacterium | reverse complement strand
TTGCTTGGACTGACGGCCGTGCTGGCGATTGCTGCCGTACGAGCCCGCGACCGGGCCTCGCTATATCAGCGAATGGACCTTTTGTGGGAAGACACGCTGACGAAGAACCCTGACGGTTGGCTGCCCAACAACAACTACGGCGTGCTGCTCGAGCAACAGGGCCAATGGCAACGTGCTGAACAACTTTACCGTCGTGCGTTGGCCGCCGATCCGAACAATCCTCAATCCATGGTGAATTTGGCCCGGCTCTATCGCAAACGGGGCGATCGCCGAGAAGCTGAAAGATTGCTGCGTCAGGCCCTTGCCGCGCATCCGAAGGCGGGCGACGTACGATTGAGTCTGGTTTCGCTGCTCATCGAAACGGGGCGTTTTCAAGACGCCGTGATCGAAGCCCGCCGCGTGGTGCGCGACTTTCCCGATTACGCCCCGGCACATCACAACCTGGCCACCGCCCTGAGAAGCGTGGGAAAACGCGATGAGGCGATAGTTCACTATTATCGGGCTATTGAGCTACAGCCCGACCTCTGGCCCGCGCGACGTGCGCTGGCAGCGCTGTTGATCGATGCCGGACGCCCGCAGGCCGCCATCGAGCAACTGATGATCGTGGCTCAATCGAACGAAGACGCTACGGTGTGGTTTGGCCTGGGCGTGGCATACGCCGCAATGAAGCGATACGACGAAGCCATTGCGGCATATGGCCGGGTTCTCGAACTTCGGCCCCGTTGGGCAGCAGCGGCCAACAACCTGGCAACGACCTACTTGTCGCGCCCTGCGGCTTCGAAGAGCGATGTGCACGAGGCGCTGCGTTGGGCAAAACTCGCCTGCGATACAACAGAATACGCCGACGCGGGAATGCTCAGCACGCTGGCTCGCTGCTTGCAAGCCGATGGACAGGTGAACGAAGCCCGTCGCATCTTGAAAGAAGCCCATCAATTGGCGATTCGCCAGCAACAGCCAAAATTGGCGCAGAGCATCGCGCGCCAGATGGACGAACTCGCCGTCGGTAGCACGACCGCGCCGGCCGCAAATCCGGCGATGCCACGCGACAAATAGTCGTAAATAGCCGCGTGGCAAATAGCCGCGTGATCAGCAGTCGAGTTTGTGCGGCCGACTTGCGCCGGACGGCTCTTTCGGCTGCATGCTTTGTGTGTCCATGGTGCTGTTGGCGCGCGGCGTGTTTTCCGGCCCCGATGACGTCAACGCCCGTTGTTGCCCGTGAGAGCCGATGACCACCGGTGCGGCAGTTTCAGCGGAGGGGAGAGCACCGCATCGCAATGTGCCGATAGAACCTGGTCGATGGCGGTTCCGCAATTGGCTCCCAGCGGGAAATCAGGATGCACATCGGCGGACAAGATGGGCAGCGGCGCGATGGGCAGCCCCGCGATGCGCGCGGCCACAGTGTCGACTGTTAGCGGCTCGCGACCGCCGATCAACAGCCCCGCCACGCGCGGCGTGGGACGCAGCGGGCCCTGTCCTTCACCCGCGATCAGACCATCGATCAAGGCAACGAAATTCCGCTGAGGCGATCGCTGCAACGTGCCGTGCTGGTCGGCATAGATTACGGCAGTTGTCACATCGCGAGCTGCCCGCCACACGACATCGTTGCCCGGCCAATTGCCGCCTTCTATCGGAGGGGGGCTGCTCGATATGGGCACAACATTGATCACGAGACTATGCCCACCGGGTAAAGGCACACGGCGCAGGCGGCGGGCAAATCGCGCGGAAAAACCGACCCGGCGATCGAACTCGTCGCCAAATGGGGGTGCGCCCTTGCGAAAGTGAGGTATCCACTCCTTGCGGTTGGAAAAGCCGATCGAGTTTTTTATCGATAGCGACAAACCGCATTTCTTGTGCGTTTTCAGTTTGGGCAGACTTACAACGCAATCGGCCTGCAAAACACGGCGTGCGATGGAATAGATGTGCCTTCCGCGAGTGTGCCAACGGCGCAGCGACCCCCAACGGCTGGCGTGAAAGCGCAGGCGATCCATCTGCCGAAACGCGCGTTCGAAATAGCTCGCCTCGCCCAAGTCGACCTGTACGTAGCCGGCTGGATCGCCTGCGATGGTTTGCCGGCGCAGCCACCCGAGGTTCCACGACCTGCCGGCCAGGGTAACCGAATCGACCCAGAAATGCCGCGTGAAGCGAAAGTCACGAAGATCGAAAAAGCCGACCTCGATGCCGTCGCGTTGCCACGCACGGAGCAACTGGGGGATGTGCAGCCGCTCGAGCGCTGCCTCGATGTCGGCCGCTTCGATGGGCGAGTCGACAATGTGGATCTGACCCCGGCGCTGCATTCCCTGCCAGGCGGCTCGCACCACGGTATCGAGCACCACGGGGTTGGTGCACACGGCGGCAAGTTGCCGATCGTCGAGCCGGTGCTCGCGATCGCGATCGGCCACGAAGTTGGGTTTGATCACGGTGCGGCCGCCGGGCTTCAGGCAGGAGGCAAAGCCGATTTCCTGCAAAATCTGTTCGACGGCGGCTCGCACGTCGTCCGAGTCGAACGGGACCGAGGCACGGTGTGGCGATTGCAGTCGGCGAACAGCGACGTGTGCCGGCACGTTATTTTCCCGGAGAACCATGTGTATCGAAGGAGCCATCGTCCGCATCGAAAACGGCAGGTGGTGGCTGCACAAGAGGCGCCGGCTCGATGCGGCTGGTTTGGAAGTCGAATGCCAGTTCGCTGATGCTGTAGCGGAATTTGCCGGTGCGCACGGTTTCGATGGCATCGACGAATCGAACTTCGATGCGGGCCGAGCGGCCAAGGTAGCGGTGTAGTTGTTCGAGAATCTCGTCGAGAACGCTCTGCGAGAAGCGACCCCCCTTGACAATTCGCAGCTCGATCACGCCATCGCGGTTCTGATAAACCTGAAAGCGACCAATGGCATAGTCGTACTCTTTCAGCAAATGTGCGAAGAAGCTGCCGGGCACGAAATGGTTGCCTTCGCCGATGATGATCGACTGTGTGCGGCCCATGATTTCGCCCATCAGTGGTAGGCCGCGGCCGCAGGCGCATGGAGTGGGCTCTGTGGCACGGGCCAAATCGCCAATGCGATAACGCAGCAACGGCAGGCAGCGATTGTTCAGGTCGGTGATGAGTACCTCGCCGATTTCGCCGGGCCGGGCCGGCCGACCGTCTTTGACGATTTCGACGATGTAGCTTTCGCCCATCACGTGGTAGGCCCCACGCTGTTCGCACTGGTAAGCGATGCCGCTGAATTCCCTGGCGCCGTATTTGTCGTATACCGGTGCCCCGAACGTTTGTTCGATGATTTCACGACTCGATCGCGACAAAGTTTGTGCCGACGACATGATAGCCCGCAACTCGGGGCAGCGGACAGGATGTTCGGCCAGGTAGTGGGCCAACAGGTTCAGGCTTTCCGCATACCCTTCAATTAGCGTGGGGCGATGGCCGACAATGCGGGCAACGGTTGCTGCCAGATTGTCGAGGCGCATTTCCCAGGCCGGTATGAACAGCCGCCGAGTCCACCAAGCGTCGAGACGTTCCTTGACGATCTGCGAGCGGCTCATGCCAATGGTCTGGTGCCACAGTCGTACGCAGCGATCGCCGAATGAGTAGCCTGTCCACAGGTGGGCGCGCAGCGTGGTTGCCCATCGCATGTTCAATTGTTGGCGGTCGACGTAAATCGACAGCGGTTCGCCGGTCGAACCGCTGGTTTTGATGGGGTACAGATCGCCGATACGTGCGTTATCGGCCAGCAGCCCGATGTAGAGATTGCGGCGGATGTCGTCTTTGGTCAGTGGCGGCAACGCAGCCAAATCGGCGATCGATTGCACTTGTTCAGGACGAATGCCGGCTTCGTCCATGCGCCGTCGGTAGAAGCGCGAGTGGCGATACGCATGTTGCACGAGCTGCCCCAACCGCTCGTTTTGCAACGCTTCGATCGCCTCGGGAGCGAGCCACTGGGT
>WGDQ01000585.1 GCA_015493185.1 Planctomycetaceae bacterium | reverse complement strand
GGGTGGGGGTGGAAGGCTGCGATTGCTGCGTTTTTTGTGGGGGAGTAGACTGGATGGCGGCTTGCTTTTGTGGGCTGCAAGGCGCGGCGTGCGGCGCTAGGGAGTGGGCAGGGGGACGAGCGCCGGATTGGGAACGGGCGCTGCATCTGGTCGCGTAACATTCTTTGGGCTTTCTACGCTTCGGACGAGAAGAACCTTGGCACACGTCGGCCAGCGACGCATCGGCCCGTATCGGCTTTTGAACATTATCATGACCGGCCGCACGAGCCAGGTCTGGGAGGTGTTGCATGAGTCGAAGCAGGAGCGTTTTGCGCTGAAGCTGCTGCTGAGCGACTACGCCCGCGAGCGGGAACACGTGGCTTTTTTGAAGCACGAATTTGCCGTGGGGCACAAGCTGGACCACCCGAACGTGATTACGATTCACGAGTTGGGCACGCACCAGGGCTCGCCATATATCGTGATGGAGTATTTTCCGTGGCCGAACCTGAAGCAGTACATTCAGCGCGACGTTGGCAAACTGGCCCACGTGCTGCCGCAAATTGTTCGACAGGCGGCGGCGGGTTTGGGCTATTTGCACCAGCAGGGGTGGGTACACCGCGATGTGAAGCCAGATAACTTTCTGCTGAGTCGCAAGGTGGAGGTGCGGCTGATCGACTTCGCCTTGGCGATGCGAATTAAAAAAGGATTGGCCCGATTGCTGGCCGGTCGGACGAAAATTCAGGGCACACGAAGCTACATGTCGCCAGAGCAGATTCGCTGCCAACCGCTGGACCAGCGGGCGGACATTTACAGCTTTGGCTGCATGCTGCACGAGCTGGTGGCGGGCAAGCCGCCGTTTACGGGTTCGACCTCGAACGAGTTGCTGAATAAGCACTTGAAAACGCCGGCGCCTCCGCTGGGGGCGGTGAATTCGAACGTGACGCCCGAGTTTGCCGCGCTGGTGCAGCGGATGTTGGCCAAAAAAGCAGACCAACGCCCCACGACGTTGGAAGATTTTTTACGTGAGTTTGCGACCCTGCGCATTTTCAAGGAACCGCCTCGTCCGCCACGCGAAGGCGACCGGCAGGAAGAAATAGCGGGCTGACAGGGCTCGTTGTCCGATGTTAGATTAGGTTTCGATCGATATTACGGGCTGGAAGGCAGTCGCGCGGGACTGCCCAGATTGCTATCACTCTTGTTGGGCCCACACACATCATGGCAGGCATTATTCATCGTCTGGCGTTTGAGCGGCCGATTTTCGAGCTGGAAGCACGGCTGGAGAAGCTGGAGTCGTCTGCCGATTCGGTGGTGGACGCGCACGACGAAATCCGTCGTTTGCGGGTCGAGCTTTCGCGTTTGAAGCGGAAGATTTACAGCGAGCTGAAGCCGTGGGAAACCGTGCAAGTGGCACGGCACCCCGATCGGCCGATGACCACCGACTATTTGGAGCTGGCCTTTGAAGAGTTTGTGGAACTGCACGGCGACAAGGCCTTTTCAGACGATCGCGCGATCCGCACCGGCTTTGCCAAGCTGGACCAATACAAGGTGATGGTGATCGGCCATCAAAAAGGCAAAACGCTCAAAGAACGCAATGCCTGCTATTTCGGCTGCGCGCATCCGGAAGGCTATCGCAAGGCGCTGTCGAAGATGAAGCTGGCCGCGAAATATCGCATTCCGGTGATTTGCCTGATCGACACGCCCGGCGCGTATCCGGGCATTGGGGCCGAAGAGCGCGGGCAGGCGCAGATGATTGCGAACAATTTGTTCGAGATGTCGCGATTGCCGACGCCGATTATTTGCGTGGTGATCGGCGAAGGCGGATCGGGCGGCGCGCTAGGCATTGGCGTGGGCGATCGGGTGGCGATACTCGAACACGCCTACTACTCGGTGATCAGCCCCGAGGGGTGCGCCGGCATTTTGTGGAAAAGCGGCGCGTATGCCGAAAAAGCGGCCGAGGCGCTGAAGCTGACCTCGAAAGATCTATACCGCCTGGGCGTGGTCGACGACGTGATTGAAGAACCGCTGGGCGGCGCGCATCGCGATCCGCACCTGATGGCATCGCGGCTGAAAATGTATTTGCTGCAACAACTGCGGCAGTTGGTCGATCGCCCGACCGATGCGCTGCTCGAAGCGCGGTATCAGAAGTTTCGGGCGATGGGCGTGTTTCTCGAAGGCGGTGTGCCCGACGGGCAGCCCGGCGAGACGACCACGAACGACGCGGCGGTGACACCCAGCAGCGACGCGCGCCGCTGAGGGCGCCGCTCGAGCATCTCTTTTTTGCAGCGGCTCGCCGCCCGATGGTTTTTCGGGAAACGGGCGTTGTCGTTTCTTCTGCGCTGATTCTTTTCTGCGCTGATTCTTTTTGGCAGACCGGCCGACGTGGCCAGTTACGTTGGCAGCGCGGCGAACGGGCCGCGGCTACGGACCGCTGTTGGCGGCGGTGGATGACACACCGGCGGTTTCGGCCTCGGGCTGCGTGGTTGGGC
>WGDQ01000584.1 GCA_015493185.1 Planctomycetaceae bacterium | reverse complement strand
GATGCGTATCGCTGCTATGGAATCGACACATCGCGCGAGGCGATCGAACTGGCCCGGCAGCGTTTTCCGCAGGTGCAGTTCTATTGCGGTGAGGCGCCCGATGATTTGGGCACGCGCATGCAACAGGCCGACTTGGTGCTGTTGATGGACGTGCTGGAGCACGTTCGCGACGATGCTCGTCTGCTCCGATCGTTGGTCGAAAACCTGGCCCCCGGTGCACGGCTGTTGGTTACGGTGCCGGCCAACGCCTCGCTATGGAGTCAGCACGATCTGAGTTTTGGCCATTATCGCCGTTACGACCAGCAGCAATTCGAGCGACTATGGGCATCGCTGCCGGTGTCGCCGTGTCTGGTTTCTTATTTCAATGCGAGGCTGTTGCCTTTGGTGCGTTTGGCCCGATCGTGGTCGCGGCACCGGGCTTCAGCGTTGGGCGAGGCTGGAACCGACTTCAGAGTGCCGCCCCGACTGCTCAACGAAGCGCTGGCTTCGCTGTTAGGGGGCGAGCGCCACGTGTTGCTGGAATTGCTCGAGGGGCAGCGTGCAACGGGGTATGCCAACGGGGTAAGCCTGATCGCCGTACTCCAACGTACGCAAGCTGCGGAGGCAATCGAGGGCAATTGCAACACGGATACGACGCAACTTGTCCCTGCGGACGTGGGCGGATCTTGTCTGACACAGGCAACCAAGAGTTAAGCAAGGGTTATCCCGATGTACGACCCCGCCGTAGCTGACTTTATCGAGATGGAACCGGAATCGGCGTCGCAGCATGGGCCATGTGGTTGGCCAGCAATGAGCGAACCAGTTTCCGCAACGGGCGGCAGCGAACGCTGGCACGAAAGCCTTGCGTTGCTGCCAGCGATCGAAATGGCCTCGTTCCCCTCGTTGGCCGATCTGACGGCGGTGCCTGCGACACCCCTATCCTGACGCGCCGGCCAACGGCGGCATCGCGTCCTGGCCAGAACCGTGCACTGGCTGTGCGCGACGCGCGATCGTATAGTGGAACCGCTCCGTTGTGAAGAATGTTTTCGAACCTATATCGACCGATGCAGGCGAGGGGCGATGCCCCCCTTCCGGGAAAAAACGGTGCTCGGGTTCTTCGGCAAAAAAGCGCCCGCACGCGCATTTGTTTCTTTTGTTTCTATAGACGCCACTTTCCGCGGCGTGCTTTTCAATGCAAGCCCGTTTTTTGAAATGGGGAATGGGATTGTCGCCCCGTGCGATGTGGCGGCAGCAGTTGCGCGATAAGTAATAGAAGACCAAGCGGTGTGCGCTGACGTTATAGAGATAAAACGTTCGTTGATCTTGTTCGAAAGGGAAAGGTTCCCGTGCCGGCTTCTCCCCGTGACGTAATTGCCCGCCGAGCTTTTTTGGCTCGTACTGGTGTGGGGGGGTTTGTGACCAGTAGTGCAACGCTGCCAGCAGTGTTTGCGTCGCAAAAGCCAGAGGATCGGCCGCTCCGTGTGATCGCCTACAACATTTACGCCTGCGCTGGCTGGCCTCACGATCGGCCGCTCGCCAAACGGGCTGTGGCGAAAGGGCAGATGGCCGAACGTCTCTCGCTGGAGCTAGCGCTCTACGATCCGGATATCATCAACTTTTCCGAGTCGCCCAGCGAGGCGGTTGTGCGGCAAATCGCCGAACGACTTGCAATGCATTACGTTCGGTTTCCGAGTGGCGGAAACTGGCCTGGCACGCTGCTGAGTCGCTATGAAATCGTCGAGTCAGCCAATGTTCCCCTGGCAGGACGTATGCGCCCTGCCGAGTTGTTCACGCGGCACTGGGGGCGGGCCGTCATTCGGCTAGACGATGGCGAGCCGCTTATCGTGCATTCGGCCCATTTGCATCCTGCACCAGCACCAGAAATCCGCCTTCGTGAGATTCGCGAAATGATTCGCGTCATGCGACCCGACCTGGAGGCACAACGATCGATGTTGCTCTTGGGCGATTTGAATCATACGCCAACACCTCCCGAGTATCCTCTTTGGGAGCAGGCGGGCTGGGTCGATACGTTTGCCAAGGTTGGTCAGGGCGAGGGGTTCACCATCAAAGCGGATCGGCCAAGCCGGCGCATCGACTATGTGCTGGCCGCTGGGCCGATTGCCGAGCGGGTCGTGGAGTCGCGGCCGCTTTTCGAAGGAGCATTCCGCGTGAACACAGCCGATCCGAATGCATTCGCCCTGAGCGATCATCTGCCCCAATTGGCTGTGTTCCGCATGCCAGCATGACCTGCTCAACTCGAAGCAGCCACCACGCGCGACGGCGCGGAGCGGCTAGCGTGAGCTGCCGCTGCCGGTGCCTTTGACATCGCCAGCCGGAAGATCGACGCGCGCACCGCATCGGCTCGATTCATATGCGGCGGTGATCACGGCCAGGGCCTGCCGGGCCAATGCGAGACGAGCCCGCCGTGGCTGGCGTCCGGTTGCGAGACAATCGAGATAGTCGAGCAAACACACCCGGGTAGTGTCAGCCGGCGTTTGGGGCCACGTTTCCACGTCGATAGTTTCGGACGAGTTGGCTGCATGATGAAGCAGCAGCGGTTTATCGGGGTCGTCAGTCAGCTCCAGTGTGGCGTCGGTGCCTGCCAGAAAGTTCTGGCGGTTGCGGCGAACATTCGCAGCAAGCGTCCAGGCATGCGACCATTGGACTCGTAACGACGATTCGTAGCCGACCGTGATCGATACGCAGTCTTCACCGCGGTCGCCCACGGCGGCGCCGGAGGGCACAATGTTCAGTTGGGCAGCATCGGCCAATACCCAACGTGGCCATCCGTAGGGTTCCAAATAAGACAGGTGCCGATACACCATGTGGAATCCGCCGTCGATCAATATGCCGCCGCCCGCGCGGTCGATCGTTGTGCGCCACGCGTGAGGATCACGATAGTTGCGGGCCGCGTTGGAATATGCGTTTTCAACCGACAGAAATACCCGCCCCAACATGCCATGCCGAACCAGTGCGGCCACGCGTTGGGCGACCGGGTTGTACAGTTGGTTCAGTGTGATAAACAGCCGTCGGCCAACCGACTTCGCTGTTTCGATGGCTTCGTCGAGGTCTGCCGGCCGCAGTGCGCCGGGTTTCTCGCAGATGACGTGCTTTCCCGCACGAAGCGCCGCGATTGTGGTTGGCGCGTGGAGATGATGCGGCAAGACGACGTGTACCAGCGAGATTGCTGGCTCTTCCAGCACACGTTGCAGCTCGGTTTCTGTTCGCCGGACAATCGCGAAGCGATCTGCGAGATCGCTCAACCGCTGTCGGTTGCGGCCCACTAGGGTAACGGCATCGACGTGCGGACTCTCGGAAAGAGCTTGGAGATGGACCTCGCTCCAGCCACCCGTGCCAACAACAGCCGCCTGGCAAGGCAACGCTTCGGTCTCCGCCGTTATTCGCCCAAGGCAAATCGTTTCAAACGGTCGAGGTAGTTGGGCCGCTTCGCGCCGCGCCGCTGCCGGTTGGTGTGGGGCGCCTTCTGTGCAGGTGCGGCACGCACCGCCTGCGACGCCGGCGACGATGCCCGACGCCGCAGGGCGTCCAACTCGACCCAATCATAACCTCTCTCAGAGAGTGCCACCATGAGCTCGACGCGCTGAAGCGGCAACCAACGGAGCTTTTCCAGCACGTCGCGTCGAATCATCTGAAAGCCGCCGCCATGAGCCCCACGCCGCGACCGTATGAGGTTGCCTTGCTGGTTGGTTGCCGGACCGCTGACATCTTGCAGAGCGGTGCCGAAGAAAAGACCGGCATCGGCCGAAGACGATTCGCGTCCGAGACGTTGAGAGATCGATCGGGGCCGCTGTCGAGCAAAAACAGCGTCGACATGTCCGGCGAGTTCCCATGCCTGGTGAAGCTGTGCTGAGGGAATGCGTCCCGGCTGATCGGCGTACAGCAACACCTGGCCTCGCGAACGAGAAAGGCCCTGTCGCAGGGCAGCCTTGTAGCCCAGCGGTCGGTTCAAACGCACCAGCCGAATTTGCGGATACCGGCTAGCCAGCACATGGGCCATCTCGGGAGTTGCGTCGTGAGAAGCGTCATCGACCAGCACCACCTCGAACTGCGATGTGAGGTCGGCCACGGCTTCCAGAAGCCGGTCGATCATCGGCTCCAATACACCCTGGGCATCGCGAACGACGAGGCAGGCGCTCAAACTACGGGAGTCGTCGTGCATGTTTTGTTCAACCAGGAGGGAGAAGCGAGCTTGGTGCGTCGACGGCTATCCCGACCGCGCTGTCAGCGAGACGGGAAGCAGCCGCTTGGCGGCGAATAGATCGTCAAAAAACATCGGCAACCGCCACGCGGCAGCTCTACTTCAGTCTCTCGCAACCACGTTGTGCGGACCCTGGCACATCTTGCGATTGTGAGGCGGCTGGCGATTTAGGCGGCTGGCCAGTCGCGAACAGCCCGGTTATGCTGGCTCGCAGTGCCGCACAATGGAAAAAACCGGCACAACCACTCGGAAAACGAAGGACATTTCCCGAAACCGTTTCCCTTGCGATGAGTAGGGTTCGTCGCCTGCCTCGGCAAGCCCCTTCGAGAGGCAGCCGCCTCGTTGCCACGAGCGGTGCTGCACACGCGAGTGGCAGCTACCCATAGCGGGATGACTGGCCGAAGAAGCAACCCGGAAACGACGTTGCCGTGCGGCGAGGCCCAACGCATTCAGTGGAAAGAAAATGCTCATGCGGACATCAACAGGCGTTTTCTTCGTGTGGGATAGCTGAAAGTACTCACTGAAAATCGCAAGGTGTTCCATTCGTGCGAGAGCGTTGAATTCCGATGTCAGAAACCGACTCCGAATCTGTAGATGATAAAAGCGCCGCGTCAGAGGAAAACGCCCCTGAAGCCGACGTGGCCCCCGACTTTTCGCGAGGCGAAGGGCTGCTTCCGGCTATTGCGCAGGACGTGCGAACCGGCAAAGTGCTTATGTTGGCTTATATGAATGCCGAGGCCTACGCCGAAACGGTGGCAACCGGTCACGCGGTTTACTACAGTCGCAGTCGCCGCCGGCTATGGCGCAAAGGCGAAGAAAGCGGCAACATCCAACGTGTGCGAGAAATTTACATCGACTGCGACGCCGACACGATCTTGCTAAAGGTCGAACAAATCGGAGGCGCCGCGTGCCACGAAGGATATGAAAGCTGCTTCTTCCGCCGCATCGAGCCTCGGCCGGCCAAAATCGTTGACCAGCGAATCTTCGATCCGCGGAACGTTTATCGGAATTCATAGCGGCACCGCCCTCTTGTAACGGCCATGTGTTTCGGCGTGACCGCCTGCTCGGCCGACTTGCAGGCCAGTGCCGGTCG
>WGDQ01000583.1 GCA_015493185.1 Planctomycetaceae bacterium | reverse complement strand
GCGACCACGACCCACCTGTGGTTGGGCCGGTGGGGCGGCATTCTGATCGCGTGCCACGTGTCGCCTGCTGATTGGGGGCGGTTTGCTTTGTGGCCGCGGAAGACTATTCTTAGACGAAGGCGCACCGCCACGTGCGGCGTGCGCATTCGTCATCGGAGCACTGCGACCTTGCGCAGCGTTTCCGGTCGCTTTCTCCATCGCCGGCCGACTTTTCGTCTCAGGCAGTGCGGAGAACGTTGCTCCAAAATGCTTTGCAGCTCTAGTGGGCCTGAGTAGGTATATCTCTCGTGAACGCGCGCGACCCGGCCATCGATCCAGCGGAAGCCAACGAGCCGTTTCGTATCAGCGTGGCGCAGCGTGTTACGCGTCTGCCGCCTTATCTGTTCGGCCGCATCAATAGGCTGATGTATGAAAAGCGCCGGGCGGGCGCCGACGTGATCGATCTGGGAATGGGCAACCCGTCCGACCCACCGCAGAAAGTCGTGATCGACAAGTTGGCCGAAGCGGCTCGCGACCCAAGAAACCACGGCTACAGCCAATCGATTGGCATTCCTAGCTTGCGTCGCGAAGTGGCCAGCAAATACTTGCGGCGCTATGGTGTGCGGCTCGATCCTGAAAACGAAGTCGTTGTTTGCCTGGGATCGAAAGAAGGGTTCAGCCATTTATGCCTTGCGCTACTGGGGCCCGGCGACACGGCTATTGTGCCGGCGCCATCTTATCCGGCCCATGTTTATGGTGTGGCTCTGGCGGCCGCCAACGTACTTTCTTTGGAAGTGGCTGACAGCCAGCGTTTTCTTTCCAATGTGGCCTACACCTGCCAGCACCTTTATCCCAGGCCCAAGGTGCTCATTATCAACTACCCGCACAATCCATCTGCGGTAACGGTCGAGCCGGAGTTTTACAATGATGTGGTGCGCTTGGCCCGGCGCTACGAATTGATGGTCATCAGCGATTTGGCCTACGCCGATTTAGGATTCGAAGGGTACCGACCGCCCAGCTTCCTGGCCGCGCCAGGGGCCAAAGATCTGGGCGTCGAGTTCACGACGATGAGCAAGGGCTACAACATGGCCGGTTGGCGCGTCGGCTACTGCGCGGGCAACGCCGAAATGTTGCGGGCCCTCTCGACGATTAAGGCATATTACGACTACGGAATGTTTACGCCCATCCAGATCGCGGCCATTATCGCGTTGCGACAAACCGATGCGGCCGTCGAAGCGCAGGCGAAAATCTACGAGCGTCGTCGCAATGTGCTTTGCGATGGGCTGCGACGGCTCGGATGGGACATCACACCGCCCAAGGCCGGCATGTTCGTTTGGGCCAAGATTCCCGAGCGATGGACAGACCAGATGGACTCGATCCGCTTTGCGATGAAACTGCTCGAAGAAGCGGATGTGGCGGTCAGCCCCGGCGGCGGATTCGGCCGGGCAGGTGAAGGTTTCTTGCGGCTGGCGTTGGTCGAGAACGAGGCCCGCTTACGCCAGGCAGTCCGTCAGATCGGGCGATGCCTGGGGCCCGAACCCGGTGGCCGTTTGGCGACATCGGAAGTTCAGGAGCCGGCACCCAAGGCGGGCTCGCCCGGCCAGTCGTCGTAGCGCTGCCTGATATCGCCCCCGCTTGCCTTTCCCCTGTGTGGCATCAGTTCGACCCGTTCGAATTGTTTGCATCGCCTCCGCAGCCGGAAGGTCGGGCCTCTTTTGCAGCCGACGTTGTTTTGCGGTTTGCCTGTGCAAACTGGCTTTTCAGGAATCGCGCTGCGCAGCGCTGCTTTCCGGCGAACCGCCGAAGCCCCGAGGCGATTGAACGGCTCGCAAGCCCGTGGCGTTCTCTGCTGGTCGCCTGCTTTCTTTTTGGCATCGGGTCGCAAAAAAACGCCGCTGCTCGGCAACACGCCGATGCGCAGCGACCTATGCTTTTTAAGACCGTCGTCGGCGGAAAACCGCAATTTGCGCGGTTGCCCCTATTGTGTGGGTAAAAACGCCTGAAGCGACCCGTCTACGCGAAAGCAACTGCCCCTTCACCCGCTTTTCCCGCTACTTGGCCTGATTGCTACGATGCGCAGCGACCAGTTTCAGCTCCATGCCCGCATCGAGCAAACCCACTGGTGGTTTGTTGGGCGCCGACGCATCTTGCGATCGCTCGTAGAGCGGATTTTGCCGCCATTTGCCGGCCGAACCATTGTCGATGTAGGGTGTGGAACCGGCGGCAACATTGCGGCCTTGTCCGATGCGTATCGCTGCTATGGAATCGACACATCGCGCGAGGCGATCGAACTGGCCCGGCAGCGTTTTCCGCAGGTGCAGTTCTATTGCGGTCAGGCGCCCGATGATTTGGGCACGCGCATGCAACAGGCCGACTTGGTGCTGTTGATGGACGTGCTGGAGCACGTTCGCGACGATGCTCG
>WGDQ01000582.1 GCA_015493185.1 Planctomycetaceae bacterium | reverse complement strand
CCTCACCACTGTAGAAGAACGGGAATCGGACCGGCAGATAACGGACCAGATTGCGCGACGGCGAGAAGTCGGCCTGAAACTCCAGTTTCCACGAAAGCTGCCACGGTCGGTCGCTCTGACCCGCCGAACAGTAGTAAACGTGCAGCTCTACGCCATCTTGCCTGGCCACCTCGTTCCAGAACGGGTCGCGGTACGGCGTCGGAATCGGCGTGACGACGGCGATTTTCATCATCTGCGGCTTGGTCTTCTCGCAAAGGTTGCCCAGCAATCGGTTAAAAAAACGGCTTCATCGACCAGGAAAAAAATAAAACGTCGTCAGGCCCGGCAAACCACTTGCAGGCCAACGCAGCACGGCCGCTGCCGCGGTCGCACACATGGCAACTGCTGCGGTTCGCCGCAGCGGGGTGCCACGCTGCATTAGCCGTCAGGGGGCAGTCTGACCGACCAACTGGTAGTAAACCTCGCGTGTTCGCCGTGCGTTTTCTTCCCAGCCGAAAAGGCGGGCATAGCGGTCGAATTCGTGCTGATGGTTCTCGTCGATCCGCCGGCACATTTCCTCGATACCCGATTCCAGGGCGGCCAGGTCGTCCGGCTCAACCAACACACCCACATCGCACGCGCGAAGCGTCTCTTCGAAGGTTGGCGCTGAAGAAATGACAACCGGGCGATGATACTGAGCCGCCACGTTCAACACGCCGCTTTGCGAAGTGAACCGCCGGCTGTAGGGCAGGGCAACCCAATCGCTGGCTGCAAACAGCTTAGGCACCTGTTCGTCGGGAATGTAGCCGCTCATGAAGGTAACGTTCTCCTCCACGCCAAGCTCGGCGGCCAGCGCGCGGTAAAACTCCAGCGGCTTTTGTCCCTTCGCGCCCTCGCGACCTGCAACGAGCACGTGCAAGCGGTTGGCGAATCGTGGCAACGCCCGCAGCAAAAGGTCCAGGTTCTTCTCGTCGCGTATGTTTCCGAAAAACAGGGCCACCTGTCCGTTTTCCGGTAAGCCAAGCTGCCGGCGCAGCGCCCGCCGATCGCTGCTCGTCGTGCCGTAGTCGAGCGTACCGTGCGGAACGAGGTGAATCCGCTCCGGTTGCACGCCTGCAAACTCGACCAACTCATCGCGTTGGCTTTGCGCATGAACGAACAATGCATCGGCCCGGCGGTAGAGCCGCCGAAGCTGCGCATCTTCGAATCCACGGTGCAACATGGCCTTTTGACGCCGCACATCGTGCACGGTGATGGCAACCCGCACGGCCGAGCGGTCCAGTGCCCGATGCCAGAGCGGGTAGGTCAGATGATTGATATTGGCGAAGTGCATGATATCCGCGCCGATGTCGAGGGCCCGCCGGCAGGCTCGCAGCGGATTCACCCCCTGAGCCACCAAAAAACGCACTCGTCGCCGCAACGCGTTCTGGTGCGCGATCGAGCGCAGGCCGCACCAAACACGATATGGTGCCACGTCGGCCCAGTCGTAGCCGGCCTGGCACGCCAGTTCGAGTTCCAGATCGGCAAAACGGCCAAGCTGTGTCATTTGTTCGTGCGTATATCGGGCGATCCCGCTGCTCGGAAAGAACAGATAGAACAACACCCGCAACCGGCCTGCGCCTTCATCCGACTGCCGCGGCGCGCCGTCAAAAACGGCCCCCGGTGAAGGAAGTTCCGGTGCAGATTCAGCAGACATGGGCTTCATTCGACTCGCTACGAGTGACCAACTTCCGGTGAATAACGACTTCGCAACGGACCGATTTCAGACGCCCGACTCCGCCTGATTCGCTTCCGTCGCTCTGCTCCAGCCAACCGATCAACCAACCAACCAGCCAACATCCAGACGACCACCGGCCGGCAGTCGGCAGCGGCCATCACACACCCGGACTCGCATGCCGGGCGTTGAACCACTGGCATTGCGCAGTCGACATTTTGCGGAATCGCCCCTACACGAACGGTGTTGCACGAATGGCTTTGGGCGAACGGTATTGGTCATTTGGTGTTGGGGCGTTCGCAAGTGGCGCGAGCATGCGCTTGTTCGCTAAAGGCACATTGGGGAGAGGTTCCGGCCAATCGTCAAGCTGGCGAAGTGTCGAGCGCTTTTCGATAGGTTTGCAACAGGTGCTCGATGTGATACTCAGGCGAAAAACGCTCGCGGATCAGACGAATTCCGCGGCGGCCCATGGCCTCTGCCGTGTCAGGGTTGTTCAGCAAGCGGCCGACTGCATCGGCGATTTCACGAGGGCTCTTGGGCGGCACCAGGTAGCCTGTTTCTCCTTCGATCAGCCATTCACGCACACCGCCGATGTCGCTCGATACCACGGGCACGCCCGAGGCCAATGCCTCGAGCCCCACAATGCCCAGCGTTTCGGGCCAGACCGAGGGGAACACGAGCACGCTGGTTTGCCCCAGCAAGTCGGCAATTTCGTCGCGCCCGGCCCACGATCGCAGCCGCAGTCGGCCATTGCAGCCGGTTTGTTGGGCTAGTTGGTGCAGCTCTTGTTGGCGTTGGGGCGAATTGTCGCCAACCATCACACCTTCTACCTCGTCCGGCAGCAAGGCGAGCGATTGCACAAAGTAGCGATAGCCCTTGTTGGGTCGCATACGGCCCAAAAACAGCATTCGTGGTCGCGAAGGTATCTCGCGAGGCTTTTCGCGGGGCGCCACTGGGCAGAAGTACGGCACCACATCGATTCTTTCCCCGTCGAAACCCGAGGCCATGAACCGCTGCCGTGCGTAGTCGCTGGGGGCTACGAAACGCGAAAACCGCGAGGCATGACGCGCCGCCCAACGCACGCGCTGGTAGTAGCGCCATGCGTACCTCGGCCGCGGTGTCAGGCAACGCTTTGTGAGCGTGGTTGCGAAGCAGCCCGGCCCGCACGTCCGCTGGCACACTTCTTCGGTGCGGCGGAAGAAAAAGTTCGAGGCCGGGCACGCGTAGCGATAGTCGTGTATCGTAACGACCGTCGGCACCCGTTCGAAGCAGGCTTCGATCGCGCCCACATTGTGAATATTGTGAATGTGTACCAGGTCGGGCCGCTCGCGCTCGAGCAAATCGTCCAACGCGCGGCGTGCTTCCGCAACCGCATCGCGCGAGGCATGCGATAGCAGCGGCAGCCGGAACGCCTGCGCAACGTGCGATTTTTCCCCTTTGGAAAAGCACACGAGCTGCGCATGTCCCAGCTTTTCTAGTCGCGGAATGAGCGATAGCAGATAAGTTTCGATTCCCCCGTACCAGCCGAGGTGCTCATTCAGGTGTAATATCTTCACGCCGAGTATTCGCCGGAAAGGGCCGAAGTGGTTTCTGCCGCGAGTTCGCCAGGCGGCCAGTTCAACGATTCCAAATACGCTTGCCAATGCTGCCGGTCGCGGCGCTCGGAAAGCAAGCGGTCGAGTATGGGCAGCAAGTCCAAGTGTCCGCCCATCAGCACCGAAAGCGGTTGCGACGACGGGGTTCCCCAAAGGCTACGACATGCGTTGTACGGCAAACGATAAAAAACATAGGGCAGCATCGCACGCAAACGATGTCGCCCCGCTTCCCGCAACCGGTCGATAACGCGATTGCGAACAATCAGCCGGGCACGCCGCCGCTCTGCCCGCCGATCGGAGGTCGACGACCCCGAAAAGTGCGCCAGCCGCGCCGTGCCGCAAATGCCGATCGTATAGCCGGCCCGACGAATGCGACGGCAAAGGTCGTAGTCTTCATAGTAACTACCGAAGATCGGATCGAACGGTCCCACCTGCCGCAAAACCGCATTTCTTACCAACATTGCCGCAGCCGTGATCCGCGGCGCCGCATAAAGCGGTCGCAGCCGGTCTTCCACCGTGGCGTTTGCCGGAAACTCCGCTGCACCCCGGGCGCAGTCCCAAAAGGCCGGGTCCCATTGCCGCCAATCGTAGGTGTGAATTGCCGGCGAAAGGGCCCCCAGTTGCGGCTCGGCGTGAAACTGCTCGATACATTCGTCCAACCAGCCCACCCGCCCGCGGGTGTCTTGGTTGAGAAAGCAGATAATCTCGTCGCGCTCGTCGGTGTAGCCCAGCGCGAAATTGTTCGCCTCGGAAAAACCGAGCCGATGCGGCGGACGGACAACGCAATGCTCGAACCGCGCAAGATCCAAGTCGGAAATGCAACGATTGCCGGCGTTGTCTACCAAGATCAAACGCACAGGCCGTTGCGACGCGGTTGCCAGCGAATCAATGCACGCCGGCAGCCACTTGTCGCCGTAGTATGCTACCAGAACGATCGTCAGGCCTGCGGTCATGCGGTTTTTCGGACAACATGGATACGTGCTCGATAAAGCGATCGGGCCGCACCAGAATAAAACGTGATTCGGAAAAACGTGATTCGGACGATGAACGCTGCTTTGCCAGTGCCCCGCCAGGTCAGACGGCCAGCAACCAGCGTACCCGGCGTTTGGCATCTGTGAAGGTGTC
>WGDQ01000581.1 GCA_015493185.1 Planctomycetaceae bacterium | reverse complement strand
GTCGTGGCAGGGGCGGAAGAGGGCATGGGCAGGCAACCCCGGGAAAACTTCGGTGCGGATTGAAAGGTGACGCTAGCTTGTTTTTCTATCCGAGTATGCTCAAACACGTTGATTGTGCCGCAACTGGCCGAATGGGCTCCGCTACCGCACCGTTCGAGTCGGCTGTCGCTTGGGGCGCGGGGCAAATTCGTCGGCATCGGCCCGAAAATCGCTCAGGCCACTTTTCGGATCGTGCTCGGCAACGCGGGCGGTCGCATCGGTTCACGGAACGTGTCGCACCGACATTGCGGCGCGGCAAGTCTTTTGCAATCAGCCGACAACAACTTTCCGATGGGATTCGATCGCATTGGCAACCGACCTATCGTAGCAACTCGTGTGATTGGGATGATCCTGACCACACCGACCCGGCCCGTGCGATGCCGTTTTGCCGCCCTGCGCTTCAGGGGGCAGCATCGCGCCACGCGACGTGTATAATGTGGCCCAATGTGCAGCGTGCGGCCGCGCGGCTGCCGGTACGTTTGCCGCGATGTACGCCCACGAACATTTCGCACCGACGACGGTAAGGCTCACGTCGCTCGCGCCGACGTCGGTTGCGCTTGCAAGTCCCAGTTTAGCGTGCCCTCACCGACCGAGCCGGGACACTACCAACAAAGCGACCTTGGACCGGCCAAACGCATCGACCCGGCGACCAAACCAACCGGCGAATCAGATGAGCTTCTTCCTTTCTTTCTTTGCCTAGGGCCTCACCAAAGCAATTGGCGAGCAGATGCCACAACAGTTGATGGATCCGCTTGAGTCGTGGCTTGATCGATTCGGGCTAAAGGAATTCCGACCCGGACAGCGCGATGTGATCGAAGCCGTCCTGGCAGGCCACGATTGCCTCTGCGTCATGCCAACCGGCGGCGGCAAAAGCCTGTGCTATCAGCTTCCGGCACTGGCCGCCGAGGGGCTCACACTGGTGGTTTCGCCGCTTATCGCCTTGATGAAGGACCAGGTCGATCAACTCCAATCGCTTGGTATTCGGGCCACCTTTATCAACAGCACACTGGAGCCTGACGAGCAGTGGTCGCGATTGGAGCAAATGGCCCAGGGGCGCTACGACCTTGTGTATGTCGTGCCCGAGCGGTTTCGCAGCCCACGGTTCGTCAGGGCGTTGGAACGAGCCAATCTGCGTCGCTTCGCGGTTGACGAGGCCCACTGCATCAGTGAGTGGGGGCATGATTTTCGCCCCGACTACGCACGGCTGGGCGAGGCCCGGCGTCGGTTGGGAAATCCGACCACGATTGCGCTGACCGCCACGGCCACGCAAAAGGTGCGCGAAGACATCGTGCGCCAACTGCGGCTCGATCGACCGCGGACGTTCATCACCGGCTTTGCCCGGCCCAATCTTCATTACGAAGTCGCCACGCCTCCGCATCTGGGTGCAAAAGAGTCGCTGCTGCTCGATTTCTTGCGGGCGACCGAGGGGGCGGGCATCGTGTATGCGGCCACGCGAAAACGTTGCGAAGAAGTGGCCTCGCTGATTCGCACACAAACCACGCGCCGCGTAGTCGTGTATCACGCCGGCATGACCACGCCCGAGCGCAACGCGGCTCAAGAGGCTTTCATGCAGGGTCGTGTCGATGTGGTGGTGGCCACCAACGCCTTCGGCATGGGAATCGACAAAGCCGACGTGCGATTCGTCGTGCACTACAACTTGCCGGGCACGCTGGAAAGCTACTACCAAGAGGCGGGTCGCGCGGGCCGCGATGGCCGACCATCGCGGTGCTTGTTTCTCTACAGTCCGGCCGATCGTCGCATTCAAGAGTATTTCGTCGAGAATTCCTATCCACCCACCGAGGTGGTTGGCGAGGTTTACGAACTATTGCGACGTTTGGACGACGACCCGATCGAGTGCACGCACGAAGAGCTGCGCGAGCGTTTGCACCGCGGCATCAGCGCCGAAGCCATTGGGGCCTGTCTTGCATGGTTGGAAAAAGGCGGCGCGTTGCAGCGATTCGATGCCCGACAAAATATGGCCGTGGCACGCATCGACAGCGATCTGCCGACACTGGTCGACTACTTGCCTCGGCGTGCCGTCGTGCGCCGCCGCGTGTTGCGGGCTTTGGAAAAGATCGTTGCTCAGCAGCGGCACGAACCGGTCTACTTCCATCCAAACGAACTGGCCACGTTGGCCGCAGTCGAGCCGGCGGCCGCCCGCCGCGCGCTGCGCGAACTACGAGAACTTGAAGCCGTCGACTATGTGCCGCCGTTTCGCGGTCGGGCCATCCATCTGCGCGATCGCAGCAAGTCGCTCGCCGAGCTGAACGTGGACTTTTCCAGTCTCGAAAGGCGGCGCGAGGCGGAGCTGGAAAAACTCGAACAGGTCGTCCGTTTCGTTCGCAGTCGCGAGTGCCGGCAAAGGCAAATCCTGCTTTACTTCGGTGAATCTACCGCCGACGACTGCGGACACTGCGACAACTGCTGCACCACCACAGCCC
>WGDQ01000580.1 GCA_015493185.1 Planctomycetaceae bacterium | reverse complement strand
GCAACACGCGGCTGCCCTCTCGCATATCGAAGCGCTTGCAGAGCCCTTCGATACGGGCCACCAACCCGCCGTGTTCGATCAATACACCCTTGGGTGTCCCCGTCGAACCGGAAGTGAAGATGCAATAGGCCAGATGGTGCGGTTTCACCTCCTGATCGCCGTAATCGGCTTCAGGTACATTTGCCGACGCCGTGCGGGGCGATCGGCTGCCGTCAGCGAGATGATCTATGCCAACCTTTACAACGGGCAAACCGAAGCGAGCCAGGCTGCGGGCCATTTCAGGCTCTGCAACGATCTCGCGCACCGCCGCTTCCCGCAAAATTGTTTCCACGCGTTTCGGCGGGGCGTCGAAGTCGATCGGCACATAGGCGCCGCCGGCCTTCAAAATTCCCAGCAAACCGACAATCGTTGCCGGACAGCGTCTGGCCGCCAAGGCAACTAGCCGGTCGGGGCCAACGCCGCGTTGTCGCAAAATGCGGGCCACCCGTTCGGCATGTTCGTCCAATTCACGATAAGTAAGCTTTGTTCCTCGTTGCTCGATGGCCACCGCATTGGGGGTGCTCGCCACTTGCTCTTCGACAACGCGGTGAATGGTTCGCGGAGGTCGATTCGACCGTTCTCCCTGAGGCCAGACAACCGCAACACGACGGTGTTCTCCGCGGCTAAGCAGCGGCAACCGTGACAGCGGACGATTCGGATCGGCAGCAGCGCCAGCCAGCAGCCGACGAAGATGACGCCCCAACCGCCGGATTGTGGCTTCATGAAAAAGATCACTGCTGTACTCCAGGGTACCAACCAGTTCGCCGCCGCGGGGCTGAACAAGCAAGGTCAGGTCATACTTGGCTGTTCCGTTGTGCACCTCGATGGCACGGACTTTCAAAGGCCCTCGACTCGGCAACGAAAGCGGCATGTTTTGCACCCCCAATACCGCCTGAAACAAAGGCGCGTGGCTCACGCGACGTTGGGGCGAGAGGGTTTCCACCAGTTGCTCAAAGGGCACGTCCTGATGATCGTAGGCAGCCAGCGCCGTGGATCGGGTGCGACTCAACAATTCTGCAAAGGTCGGGTCGCCCGCCAGATCGCCTCGCATTACCAATGTATTGACGAAAAAGCCGATCAAGGGTTCCAACCCAACATGGCGCCGGTTCGCTACCGGCGAACCAATGCAGATGTCTTCTTGCCCGCTGTAACGAGAGAGCACGGTCTGGTAGGCCGCCAGCAATAGCATGTAGAGCGTCACCCCATGTGCTCGGGCAAGCTCACTGAGTTGCCGAACCAGCGCGGCAGGCAACCGAAATGGAACCGTGCCACCGCGAAAGCTCGGCGCCGCCGGACGCGGGAAATCGGTCGGCAATTCGAGCAGCGGCGGCGCGCCATCCAACTGGTGTTTCCAGAAGTCAATTTGCTGCTCTATGGTCGGGCTCGACAGCAGGTCATTCTGCCATGCGGCGAAATCCCGATATGCCATCTTCAGAGGCGGCAAAACCTGTTCGGCTTGCTCGGGACCCGCCTCATAAAGACGCGTCATCTCCCGTAGAAGCACCCCCATCGACCAACCGTCGGAAACGATGTGGTGCATGACGCAAAGCAACACGTGGTGCTGAGGGGCAAGTCGGTACAACGTGGCCCGCAATAACGGTGCTTCGTCGAGCCGGAAAGGGCGCCTCGCTTCACTGGCCATCAGTTCATGCAGCGTGGCACGTCGCGTCGCCTTCGGGCAGCTCGCAAGATCACGCTGCTCGATTCGCAAACAAACGTCTTCATGCAGCGTGGCGTGGGGTTCTCCGTCGAATGCCGAAAAAGTCGTCCGCAGCGTCTCGTGACGTAAAACAACCTGTTGTAAACACTGCTGCAATCGCCCGACGTCAAGCGGTCCTTCTAACGAGACGGCCACGGGCAAGTTGTAAAACGGGTGCTGGGGCTCGAGCTGATCGAGAAACCAAAGGCGCCGCTGTGCGGCGGAAAGCGCCGGTGGCGTGCTACGGGAAGCACGCGCAAGCGGTCGAGGAGGCCGGCTCTCGGGCGTCTTGCGCTCCTTCACGACTGCCACCTGCCGGTCGATCGCTTCAGCCAAACCAGCCAATGTAGGAAATTCGAAAAGAACGCTGACCGGCAGTTCGATATCGAACGTCTCACAAACTCGCAGCATCAACTGCGTGGCCAACAACGATTGTCCGCCAAGTGAGAAGAAATCGGCGTTGGCCGCGATCTGCTCTACTCCAAGCACTTCGCGCCAAAGAGCGAGCAGCTTGTGCTCTGTGGCCGTTTCTGGCCGACGTGCTTCCTTACGAC
>WGDQ01000579.1 GCA_015493185.1 Planctomycetaceae bacterium | reverse complement strand
TAAGGGCATTACCGAAGACGATCTGCTCTTCCACGACGAAAAAGCCCCCGAGCCGAGTCTGGCCTATTTGCTGAGCCGCATGCGGTATCCTGAGTTCCCCGAGCCGATCGGCATCTTTCGTGCCGTCGAGCAACCGTGCTACGACGAGCTGCTCAACCATCAAATCGACGAAGCCCGCAAGCAAAAGGGCGAAGGCGATTTGGAAAAACTCTTCCATTCAGGCGATACGTGGGTAGTGCAGTGACCATCTGTCCCTTTTGCAGCCACGAAAATATCGAAGGCGTCGACACATGCGAACGGTGTGGACAATCGCTTGAGTTCTTGAGCAAGCGATCACCGGCCTCGCCGTTGGAGCAGCGCATCGTAAAAGATCGCATTCGATCGCTTCGCCCGCGCGAGCCCTTGATCGTGGGGCCAGATACGACCGTTGCTGAAGTGCTCAAGCAATTGGTCGATCAGGGCGTCGGCTGCGTGCTGGTGGTAGAAGACGGCGAAGCAGTCGGCATTTTCAGCGAGCGCGATGCCCTGCTGCGTCTCAACACGCGGTACGAGGTTCTGGGCGATCGGCCGATTTCCGAGTACATGACCCGAGATCCCGAAACGCTCGATATCGACGATCGCATCGTCTTCGCGCTGCACAAGATGGACCTAGGCGGCTATCGGCACATTCCCATTCTTGAAGAAGGCCGCATCGTGGGCGTGATCTCTGTGCGCGACATCTTGCGCTATGTTTCCGAGCAAATTCTCGCTGCGGAAACAGCCTGATCGACGCGCCGAATCTGGGCGACGACCTTCTTTCGGCTTCTTGCGGCAACCGGTCCGACAGCACCCCCGCGCGAATCGGGCGGCAACGCTTTCGTTGCCCAGCTCTCTTGCCACAAGCCGGGCCAGCAGTCAGCAATACGGCCATTCCCGGAGGCAGAAGACGCTGGTTTCACACCCCTCAGGCAACGTTTGACGAACGCTGCCCGTCAAGCCGGTGTGCCAGATGCTCCGACACATGGGCAATGTGTGGCTCTTCCATAATCTCGAGGTGCTCGCACGGCAGGTGTTGCACCTCGATGCCACCACGGGCCCAATGCTGCCATCCGAGCTGTGGGTCTTCGAAGAGGGAGGTCACGTGCTTCGTGGCCCGAAACACCAGCATGCCACTGTTGAGCGGCTGCGGCCGATAGCGGAACATGGCCTGAAGATTGCTCTCGAACACCTCAAATACGCGGTGCAAGCGAGCTTCGTCAGCAAACGGCGTGACCAGCCTGGCCTGTTCGGCCCTGCGGCGAAAATGCTCCATTTGCTGCTCGTCGTCCATCCGGCGAATCTCATCGATCGTTGGCCCATCTGCGTCGGGCAGCATTTCGACGAGCAGACCGATGATGTCGTCTTTATCGTAAGCCCTATCGGGCGGCATCATCAGCGAGTCGAACACGGCCAGCAACCCGATGGTCTCGCCGGCGGCTTCCAACTGTCGGGCCATTTCGTAGGCCACCACGCCGCCGAGTGACCAGCCCGCCAGATAGTAGGGACCATTGGGTTGCTTGTGGCGCACAGCCTGAACGTAGTGCGACGCCATTTCTTCAACCGACTCGTGCGGCGGCGCCTCGCCGTCCATGCCCTGGGCCTGCAAGCCATAAATCGTCTGATGACTCGGCAGATGTCGCGCCAGTCCCAAATAGCAAAACACGGTGCCTCCGGCCGGATGAACACAGAACAGCGGGCTGGCCCCGCTTCCCTGACGAATCGGCACCAGTGCGGCAATCGGTCTTTCGGCCTGCGCGTTGCCCGATCGTAGAAGTTGGGCCTGCTTCTCGATCGTCGGATGATCGAGCAGCGAGGCCAAGGGCAACCGCACGCCAAAGCGTTTTTCCAACTGGGCCATCAATCGAACTGCCAGCATCGAATGGCCTCCGACATCGAAGAAGTGATCGTCGATGCTGAGTTGCTCGACGCCCAGCAGCTCACGCCAAATGGCGGCCACGCGACGCTCGACCCTGTTGCTGGGCGGTGTGATCGCACGCTGCCGGCCGCCCGCTTCAGAAGCCGCCTCTTGCTCGCTCAACGCGCGGCGGTCGATTTTCCCGTTCGGTGTGCGGGGAAGTTCTTCCAGCCGAACAAAGTACGAGGGCATCATGTAACCCGGCAGCCGTTCGGCGAGCAGCTTCTTCAATGCGTCCGCCGCGGGCGCGTCTGGCGATCGGCTTACGAAGTAGGCCACAAGCCGGTCGTCGCCAACACCGAACGACTGCGCGACCACCGCCGCATCCAACACGCCCCGATGTTCGCGCAGCGCGTGTTCGATTTCGCCCAACTCGATCCGGTGGCCCCGCACCTTCACCTGATGGTCGATCCGACCGAGAAACTCGATTGTGCCATCGCCACGGTAACGGGCCAGGTCTCCGGTTCGATACATCTTGGGGGCTTCGGTCTCTTTGATCTGAGCTGCCCCCGAGGCGGCCGAGGTCGTCGGCGGCAACTCCCGGGCAAACCGATCGGGCAGAAAGCGCTCTCGCGTCAGTTGTTCTTGGCCACGGTAGCCACGAGCGACGCCAACACCACCAACGTAGAGCTCGCCCACCGCACCGATAGGAACAGGTCGTTGGCAACCATCGAGCAGATAAACCTGAGTGTTGTCGATGGGCCGGCCGATCGACACCGTTTCGCGACCGACCGCCTGCACGCGATGCGCGGTAGACCACACCGTGGTTTCCGTCGGACCGTAGAGGTTCCACAGTTCCGTTTCCGGCACACACAAGCGCGAGGCCAGTTGCCGATCCAGTGTTTCCCCGCCACAGAGCATTTTAAGACCGGTTTTCGGACGCCAGCCGCTATCGGTCAGCATCCGCCACGTGGTCGGGGTCGCCTGCAACAGGGTGGCCCCGCTGCGATCGAGCCATTGGGCCAATATGCCGGGATCGGTGCACGCATTCGCCGGGGCCAACTCAACCTGGGCACCAACCATTAGCGGAAGAAAAAGCTCGAGCACCGAGATATCGAACGACAAGGTTGTGATTGCCAGCAAGACATCGTCGGCGCTCATGCCCGGTCGACGAGCCATTGACTCGAGAAAGTTGACCACCGCTCGATGCGAAATCTCCACCCCCTTGGGTCGGCCGGTGGACCCCGAGGTGTAGATCGTATAGGCCAGATCTTCCGGCGAGGCCAGCGGCGGCAAGGCCTCGACCGATTCGTCCGCGATTTGCGGCTTATCTCGGTCGAGAATTACCATGTAGCGTCGGTCGGTGGATTCCGATCGCAGCTCGGCACAACGCTCGGCCAGTGCGTCGTGCGTCAGCAGCCACTGAATGCCGGCATCGTCCATCATCAGTCGTAGCCGCTCGGTCGGATATGCCGGATCCAGCGGCACGTAGGCGGCGCCGCTCTTCAACACGCCCAATAACCCGGTGAGCATGTCGTATCGCCGGTGCATCGCGACGCCGACCAGATGGCCCGGTCCGATATCGAGGTTCTGCAAGTATCGGGCCAGTTGATTGCTCTGCTTGTCGAGTTGCTCGTACGTGAGCTGCTGCCCCGTGGCATCGCGCACGGCGATCGCTCCGGGCCGCCGGCGGGCCGTTTCGGCAAACAACCGGTCGATCGTGGCGTTCTGAGAAAAAGGCCGTCGCCGTGCGTTCCAGCGAGCCATTTGTTTCAGCTCGGCCGGCGTTGCATGCGAAAGCTCGTCGATGGTCTGGCCCGCGCCTTGTGGCAAATGGGCTAACAGATAACGCAGGGCATCGAGCATCCGCTCCGCCGTGGCTTGATCGAAGCGGTTCGCGTCATAAGCAAGCACAAGCCGTAGATCGTCTGCCCGGCGTTCGACGTACAGGCCCAGGTCGACTGGCACCATGAACCGGTAGTCAGGACGAATTGCTTCAATCCGCAGTCCCGTGGCTGATGGCGTCGAGCCGGGCAGGTCCTCGAGTGCGAAAAACACGTTGAACGGCGGCGAGCCATTGCCCGATGGCCGCAGTGCGAGCTTCTCGACCACACGCCCGAAAGGCACATCCTGGTGTGCCAGGCCGTCGAGCACCGTATTGCGTACGTGGTGCAGTAATTGCCGAAAGGTGGAGTCACCGTTCAGATGGTTGCGAAGAATAAGCGTATTGGCGAAATAGCCAACCACATCTTCCCACATACGGTGCGTGCGGCATGCCACAGGCGAACCGACAGCCAGGTCGG
>WGDQ01000578.1 GCA_015493185.1 Planctomycetaceae bacterium | reverse complement strand
CCGCTGTGCGGCCCGAGTGCTGATCGCCACCGGCGCCGCGTAGTCGGGCTTGTCTTTTCCTTCCATGATGCCCGGTTTTTCACGGAACTGCCGCCGTACCTCTTCAACCATGCCACGTGCAGCGCGCCCAACGGCCTTCATCGTCAGGGCACAGAAGACAAAGGTAGCCATGGCCCCGAGGAATACGCCGACCAGGACTTTCGGGTTCATCAACGAGGCGTCGTAATACGTCGTAAAGTCGGGCAGGGTTGCCGCCCGCAGATTGATCACGTCGATTTCGTGGCCGGTTTCCCGATGCACTAGAAAGACGCGGTCGTTTTCCTGGCGAAGGTCGAATTGCTCATCCACCCGCCCATGCTCGGGCCGATAGGGAATCGATTCCCAGGCTTCGAACTCTGCGTCGCGCGGGAAGAGCAACCATTTCTCGCGTACGAGATCGCCCTGATCGTCGCGCGTGGCACGCACGAAGAATTGGGGCGACAGTTTGAACATGGCGCCTTCTTCCACCGTTTCGCTCACGGCGGCGTCGCCCCAGCGATCGAAGCCGACACGCACTTCTTCGACATACGCGGCCAGCAAGGCCAAGGCGGTCAGCGCCGCTGAACCGATGGCAAAACCCTTGCCCGTGGCGGCGGTCGTGTTGCCCAGGCTATCCAGGGCGTCGGTGCGCTGGCGGACGATCGGCTCAAGGTGCGACATTTCGGCGTTTCCGCCCGCGTTGTCGGCAATAGGTCCGTAGGCATCCGTAGCCAACGTGATACCCAGCGTGCTCAGCATGCCCACCGCGGCAATGCCGACGCCGTAAAGCCCGAGGGCGAAAAATTCCACTTCGCGAAAGTGCCAACCATTGGCGAAACCGAAGGCCAACAAGGTGGCCACGCACACGGTCAGTACCGGTGCCCACACGCTCAGCATGCCGTCGGCCACACCGCCGATGATTACGGTGGCCGGTCCGGTCACGGCCTGATCGGCCAACTTTTTGGTAGGTGTGTACTCATCGCTCGTCACGTACTCGGTCCATTTGCCGATCAACCATCCGGCAAACAACCCCGTGATCACGCTGATGGCCACGCCTGGCACGATACCGAACAGCCACGTTTGCTCGGTCATCGAGTTGCGTGGCATAAGCAGCATCGACAGCATGATGGCGGCAATCACGACGAGAAAGGTCGAGCCGTTGATGCCTCGACCCAACGCCGCCAGCAGGGCACGCTGGCTGGCGTCTTCCTCGGTACGCACGAGGTAGATTCCCAGGATCGACAGGAAGATGCCCACTGCGGCGATGGCCATGGGCAGAAACAGGGCACGCAACTGATCCGCCTCCGAGATACCGGCGAAGGCGGCCACGCCCAAGGCGGCCGTGGCCAGAATCGAACCGCAGTACGATTCGTAAAGGTCGGCGCCCATGCCGGCCACATCGCCCACGTTGTCGCCCACATTGTCGGCAATGGTGGCGGGGTTTCGGGCGTCGTCTTCCGGAATGCCCTGCTCGACCTTACCAACCAGGTCGGCTCCCACGTCGGCGGCCTTGGTGAAGATGCCGCCCCCGACGCGGGCAAACAGCGCCTGGCTGCTGGCCCCCATGCCGAAGCAAAGCATCGTGACGGTGATTTCTTCCAGTGTGAGCGGTTCAGCAAATAGCGGCACAATCCAATAAAGGATCAGGAACCAGATCGTAATGTCCAACAGGCCCAGGCCCACGACCGTGAGCCCCATCACGGCGCCCGATCGGAACGCCACTTGCAAACCTTGGTTGAGCGATTTCTGAGCGCCAGCCGCCGTACGACTGCTGGCCCACGTGGCCGTTTTCATGCCGAACCAGCCCGCCAGACCGGAGAAGAAACCGCCGGTCAAGAAGGCAAACGGAACCCACTGGCTCTGGGCGTGCATGACAAAAGCCAATATGGCCAGCAGGATGAAGATGGCCACGAAAAAGCCGGCCACCACCTTGTATTGTTGCCACAAATAGGCATTGGCCCCCTCTCGCACATAGGAAGCAATCTCGACCATCGTCGGATTGCCTTCGTCGGCAGCCATCATTTCTCGGAAGAAGCGATAGGCTTGCCATAGTGCGGCAATCGAGCCCACCAGCGCCACGAGCCAGATCACGAAGAAAAGAGCATGCCCGCCTTCTTCGGCAGGCGCCTGCGCGGCTCCCTCGGCCGCCGCGTCCTCGGCCGCTGCTGCATCGTTGGCCTGCTGCTCCCCATCTTGTGCCCGGGCGATCGCTCCGAGCGGACCATACCCGGTCACTCCGTTCAATACGGCCAGTCCCATCAAACACGCCGCCACAGCGATCGGTACACGCATCGACGCCGAGCGAACCAAAAGCATGAGCTTCATCGTTTTGTCCAACCTTCTTTCTTCGTCAGCCGTTCGTCTTTTTTTCCTTGACCGATATGTACGTTATTTTTTGGCCGGTTCGCGCCCGGGGGCGGTTGCTCAGGCCGCGTACGACCATAGTGCAGGGGCCGAGACGCCGAGACCGAGACAACGCGGCGAGT
>WGDQ01000577.1 GCA_015493185.1 Planctomycetaceae bacterium | reverse complement strand
TTGCTTTTCGCTACCCCGGTCACGAGCAGTTCGTGCTGCAAAACATTTCGCTCGACGTGGCGCCCGGAGAAATGATCGCCCTGGTCGGTCCCAGCGGCGCCGGCAAAACCACGCTCACCAACCTCATTGCCCGCTTCTACGATCCCACCATGGGCCGCATCGAACTCGACGGAACCGACCTGCGCGACATCGACGTCGAAGCCTATCGTCGGCTCCTGGGCATTGTGGAACAAGACATTTTCCTGTTCGACGGCACGCTGGCCGACAACATCGGTTATGCAAAACCAAACGCCACACTCGACGAAATCCGTCGCGCCGCCGAGGCCGCCAACGCCGATGAATTCATCGCCGAATTCCCGCACGGCTACGACACGCTGATCGGCGAGCGGGGCGTCCGGCTCAGCGGCGGGCAGCGGCAGCGCGTGGCAATCGCCCGCGCCCTGCTGGCCGATCCCAAAATCCTCATTCTCGACGAGGCCACCAGCAACCTCGACACGCACAGCGAACGGCTCATCCAACGCAGCCTGCAAACCCTAATGCAAGACCGAACCAGCTTCGTCATCGCCCACCGCCTGAGCACCATCTATCACGCCGACCGAATCATCTTCATGGAAGCCGGCCGCATCGTCGAAATCGGCACACACCAAGAGCTTATGACGCGCGGCATCCGCTACCGCCAAACCGTCGAAATGCAAATGGCCGGATCGCTCGGCGCGTGAACCTCCTTCCTTTTTCTCCCCACCGGCGCTGCCCACCTCCCGTGGCCGCAACCGTGCTTCTATGGCTTCAGAAAGGGTGTCTCCTGCGCCGGCACTTTTGGCCAGACGGTTTGCGAATTGGCGTTGTGTCGGCCACCGGCGTTCCACTACGCTGTCGCCCCCGTGGTGAACCACGGGGCACGTTGCGGCAGCGCGAGGCAACCGGAAGCCCGCCGCCGCAGCGCGTGGTTCTCCCACGTGTCGCGGTCACGCGCCGTGTGTCGCAAGAAAAAAACCGTCCGCTTTGCGGGGCAGCGCCGCAAACGCCCCCGCATTGTTACGCACTGTCCATGGAGGGACTGTCATGCTTTGGTTTCGCCGCCCGCACTGGTCGCTCGTTGCTGCGTTGTCTTTGGTGCTGGGCTTTGTGGCCTCGCTGAGCGGATGCGGCGACCTCGCGCTCGATGCTCCTACCGCAAACACGGCCACCTCGCGCGGCACCACGGCCACGCGCAACAACGACGAGTCGATCCGCATTGCCACGTTCAACATTCAGGTGTTCGGCCAATCGAAGCTTTCCAAGCCTCGGGTCATGCAGGTGTTGGCCGACGTGGTGCGGCAGTTCGACATTGTCGCCATCCAGGAAGTGCGGTCCAAAGAGCAGACCGTGCTGCCCCGATTCGTCGAACAGATCAACGCCGACGGTTCACGCTACGACTACGCCATCGGCCCACGGCTCGGACGCACGTCCAGCAAAGAGCAATACGCTTACGTCTTCAATACAGACACCATTCAGATCGATCGCCAGTGGATCTACACGGTTGCCGATCCCGACGATCGGCTGCACCGCGAACCGCTGGTGGCCGCGTTCCGAACGCTGGGCCCCGATACCGATCAGGCCTTCACCTTCACCCTGATCAACATCCACACCGACCCCGACGAAACCGACTTGGAGCTCGACGCCCTCGACGATGTATTCGTCAGTGTCCGCGCCGACGGATCGGGTGAAGACGACATCATCCTGCTTGGCGATCTCAACGTAGACGAATACGACCTGGGCGAGTTGGGGCGCCTGCCCGGTATCACCTACGTCATCAGCGGCGTGCCCACCAACACTCGAGGCAACCGCACATACGACAACATTCTTTTCGATCGCCGGGCCACGGTCGAATACACAGGTCGCGCGGGCGTGCTCGACCTGATGACCCAATACGGCCTGTCGCTCGACGAGGCGCTTGAGGTTTCCGACCATTTGCCCGTCTGGGCCGAGTTCAGCGTTTACGAAGGCGGTCGGCCCGAACTCGCCTCGCAAGAAACGCAAACGGCCCGCTAAGCGACGTTGCGCCTGCCCGCTTCCTGCTCAACGCCACCGTCACCAACGCCGCCTCTTCTCAAGGGCGCTGCTCAACATCGCCGCGTGCGCCGGAGCGGTCGCGACGAACTGCCTCGCTGCGCACCCCCCACGTGCTGCTGAGAACACGCGTTGCTGAGAAGGTGTCTTCAAGGTCGCTTCCAGCCCCGAGATTGTGAGCAGGTGAATCGTATCAAGGAGGGCGAAGCAGGCCAGTCCTGCTTCGACTGGTCGATGCAGACCGACGACGAGACGGTCGGCTCGCTCGCGATCGAAGCCGCAGTTGGATTTTGAAGACACCTTCGGAAAGCAGCAGCCAACGCCCCATCGAAATGCGAGAGGGGGGACTCGAACCCCCACGGGCGAAGCCCACTGGATCCTAAATCCAGCGCGTCTGCCAATTCCGCCACTCTCGCGCCACAAGGTGCGCGTCGTATTCTATCGTCCCACGCGCCCGACGTCATACCCCAGTGCCGCCGCACGTCCACCGGTCCATCGCAACAGCGCTACGGCACGGCGACAACACGACAGCACGACGCCGCAGGCCGTACGCCGTGGCTCGCGCAGTTCACGCGGTTCTATGCGGCTTCATGCTTCATCATAAACCCGCAGCTCGTAAACCCGAGCCATCTTGGCCCCATTCGTGGCCGTCACGTGCAGCCGCAACCGATCGCTGCGCACACGATCGAACCGATGGACGCGCCGGCGAACGTAGTTGTCGCGCACGTCGGTCAGCCGCTGCCAACGTCCCGCAATGTGGGCTTCCAATGTGTAGTCTTTCACGCAGTCGGGATAACGGAACAACGGCAGGGTCACACGCCGGTTCTGGTCCGTATCGAACGTCACTTGCACGGTGTTGAATCGCACAGGCTCGGGCCAGCGTAGTTCAAGCCATGCGGGCAAACCTTGTTCGGGATCCGAAATCCAGATGTTCGTCCACTGGTCCGGGCGGTTTGTCCCGATCACCACGTTTTGCGCTGCGTAGGGGCGGCTTTCCGGCGCCACACGCATCACGAATGTGCGGCCGCCCAGGATCGGCTTCCAATACTTCCTATGCCGTATCGCGCACGAAACGCCAACGGGCGCCGCGTTCGGCCGTCCGTCCGTCTCACGGTGCGTTTTCCAGAACACCCCCTCTTGCGCCGGCGTGTGAATGTAATAAAGCTGGTTCGGTTCCACGTCGGCATCGAAAACAAACCGTGTCCACGCCGTGCCCCGCGAAACCTCGGCCGTGGCCGTGGCAATATCATCGTGCGCGCGGTAGTCCCACACATGCCGAGCGGGCCGCAGCCCAACGGTTATCGGCACCGGCCGCTCGACCGTGGCGTAAAGCATCAGCTCCACGTGATCGAGCCGATCGCCCGAGAGCGGGAAAATTTGCGCCAACGGTCGCTTCAGGCCGAACGAGTGCACGTTGGGTTCGGGAAACCGCAGCGTTGCCTCGCTGCTGGCCGTTGCCGTGGCCCGTCGCGCCAAATCGGCCGGGTCTTGGTTCACCACGCCGGGAATGTGGCCGTCGTGTCGCAAAATGCGCTGCTGGCATTCGGCGGCGTGCTCACGGGCCACCACACGGGGCGACGTCTTATATTTCTTGCACAACGCGGCCGCCGTGCCCACCGCCTGCCCTACGATGCTGCCTGTAGACAACACCCGCGACGACGCAAACGCCACGTACGTACAACTGATCGGCCGGCCGGCCATCATCAGGTTGTCGACATTGCGCGAATACAGGGCCCGCAGCGGAATGCCGTAGGGCATCGTCCGTAGCCGGTCCCAATTTTCCGGCTTGCCGGGCGGTTCGTAGGGAATTTGATCTCGGGCCAGTATGCCCCCTTGCACGTGGATGTCGATGCCCCAGGCCCCGTAGGCCACCGCATCGTCGTGCGGTTGAGGGTCTTGCACGTGCCGTTGGTCAATCACATAGTCGCCCAGCAACCGCCGGCATTCGCGCTTGTAAGGCCAGAACCCCACAAACTCCAAGCCGTAGTTGGCCGCTTTTTCGCGGTGCTCGCAGCGGTTCTTGATGTGGTCCCACACGCCGAGCAGTTGCCGCAGCCCTTCGTGGGTGATCTTGTCGTTTTCGGCGATCGGATGATACGGCGCGCCGACCTCGATCCACCAATAGCCACCGTCGATATACGAGTGGCCGCGGGCCGTCAGATCGGCCTCGGTGGCGAATTCGGCCGCCCACTCGGGCCGTTTGAATGGCACGGGCCGCCCGGTGTCGATGGCCGTGAACATCAGCGTATTGCCCATCACCTTTTCGTCCGCCACCGGCGGTGCTTCGGGCTCGCCGAATTCGTCGCGTCCTTCGCGTCCCCAGCGAAAGTCGGCCCCCGCCGCATAGCCAAGGTAGCCGTCGCCCGTGGCGTCGACAAACAGCGGCGCGGCCAACTCGTAGGTCTTCTCCGTACCCAGTTGGAAGCAAAACACCGCGTCGATGTGCCCGGGCTTGCTTTGAAGCGCGCGGTGCATGTGCGTGTTCAGATACAGGTCGATATTCGGCTCTCGAATCACCCATTCGTACAGCACCAGGTCCCAGTGGCAGTTCATCGTGCCTTCCATATAGGGCCGATGATTTCGGACGCGTTCCTCGGTGTGAAATTCCTCGTGAATGCCGCCTTCTTTGATCCAGGGTTGGTGAGACGAATTGTTCTCGGGAAACAGCTTCACCTCGCTCGACGAATTGCCTCCCAACATCGAGCGGTTGTGTACCAGCGCGACGCGAACGCCTTGCCGCGCGGCGCTGATCGCCGCCGACGTGCCGGCGATTCCCCCGCCGACCACCACCAAATCGTAGCTTCGTCGCAGAGGGCGAAACGCCGGCGCTGCGGCCGCACTCGATGCCGGCTCGTCGAGCGTTGTTCCCGCCCCATGGTTCGCGCGGCTCGCCTCGCCCGTATCCGGGCCGTTTGCCGCTGGGGTAGCTTGCGGCCCACCCGCTTCGGCGGCCACTCCTTTGCCGGCTACAGCGCCACTGCCCAACAAGAAACCCAACCAGCGAAAAAAGTGTCGTCGTGTCTCGGCCATGCTGTCTCTTATACACATCTGA
>WGDQ01000576.1 GCA_015493185.1 Planctomycetaceae bacterium | reverse complement strand
GAACCGCTCCGAGTGCTACCGGCTGGAGCGACCCTTTGCCGGGCGGGATTCGCACCCCCTAGAATCAACAAGCCTTTCACGGCACACTGAATAAGACCGGTTTATACGCCAGGCTGGCCAATTTGGGCCTGGTGGAGCGGCGAGACCGCATAACGTTGGGGCGGTTCCTCGATGAGTACCTTGCCAGCCGCACAGACATCAGGCTGTCGACCCGCCGGCATTTGGAGCAAGCGGCCAACGACTTGCTGAAGTGCTTCGCCCCCGATCGGCCGCTCGACTCGTTCCGGCGTGAAGATGCCGATCGCCTGCGGGCCTGGCTGCTCGATCGTGGGCTGGCCGAAAACACGGTCCGCCGACGCTGCGGACGGGCCAAACAATTCTTCAACGCAGCCGTCGAACGCGATTACCTGGCCAAAAACCCTTTCCGGCATCTGGTGTCGAACGTGCGCGGCAATCGCGAGCGATTCCACTTCGTGGATCGCCCTACCGTAGAACGGGTTCTCGACGCGTGCCCCGACGCCGAATGGCGATTGATCATCGCCCTGGCCCGCTACGGCGGTCTGCGCGTGCCAAGTGAGCTATTGCCCTTGCGATGGGAAGATGTGAACTGGGAGCAGGGCCGGCTAACAGTTCACTGCGTGAAGACTTCACACTTGGCGGGCCGCGAACAGCGGGTCATTCCCATCTTCCCCGAGCTGCGGCCGCATTTGCAGGCCTGCTTCGAGCAGGCCGAGCCAGGAAGCCAGTACGTTATCACGCGCTACCGCAACAAGAATGCCAACCTGCGGACCCAGCTACTTCGCATCGTGCGCCGTGCAGGCGTGGTGCCTTGGGAAAAGCCGTTTCAGAATATGCGATCGAGCCGCGAAACAGAACTGGTCGAAGAGCACCCGCTGCACGTGGTTTGTGCCTGGATCGGCAATACGCCCACCATCGCAAGCCAACACTACCTGCAAGTGACCAATGAGCACTTCGCCAAAGCGATCCGTCCCCGCACTTTGCCCAGTGCCGCAGGCGACGCCACGAACCGGCCCAACCCGCCGTGGGCAGCACACCCTGCCGCCGACGCCGAACGACAAAAGCCAGAAGGTGCCGGTGGGCAAAATCAGCCGGCGGCGGACAATGGCAGCGCCCCGAGCACCCCACCAAACCGATCGCCCAGACAAAGCGGCGATCAAAGCGCGCTGCAAAATGCGCTGCAGCACCTGCAGGAATCAACTTGCAACGAGCGGCTCGCCAGCCAGCAGCAACTTTCAGAACTCCCTTGCATGCCACCTCTTGCAGCAACCAGCCGTTCCCCGCAAAACGACCAAGCTACCCGGCCAGGACTCGAACCTGGAATAAGGGCTCCAAAGGCCCCTGTGTTGCCAATTACACCACCGGGTAAATTCGTAGGACCGCAATCTGGAATGCTGCGTTGAAATGGCTGCAAGATATGTCGATGCAGTATAGCAAATCTTCGGGAAAATTCGCCGCCAGCTTGACGAAACCGAGCGGTCGAAAAGCTGAAGCGGTGATTGCCCGAGGCGAGACATTTCTTTCGGCCAAGTGTGACGTGTCTTGCCGACAGGGGGCGTGCGTCGGCTCGCTCTGAGAACACCTATGTTTCCGCCAAACGATTGATCACCGAAAAAGTCAACTGTTCGAGTTGAATCGCCAGGTCGACACCTACAAGACTGACATTCGGTGGCACGGAAATCGTGACCGGAGCGAAATTCAGAATGCCAACCAGGCCCGCCGCCACCATTTTCTCGGCCGTTGTTTGCGCGGCCGATGCCGGCACGGCGATGATACCGAGCTTGATGTTATGCTGTTCGGCGATTTCCGGCAACCGGGCCAAATCAAAAATCTCAACGCCCTCGATGCGGCGACCGATCTTTCGGGCGTCGACATCGAAGGCGGCAACAATGCGGAATCCTTGCTGCTGGAATCCCTTGTAACCCAATAGTGCTCGTCCGAGGTTGCCCACGCCGACAATGATGACGGGCCACTGACGATGGGTTCCCAGGATGCGCTTGATGGCGTCGATCAGCTCGGCGCAGCGATAGCCAATGCCGGGGTAACCGAACTGCCCGAAATAGGCGAGGTCTTTGCGGACCTGAGCGTCGCTGAACCCCAACACTTTGCCAAGCTGGCTGCTGCTGGTGGTTTCGTGTCCTTCACGAACCAGGTGTTGAAGCTCGCGCAAATAAAGACTCAGCCGACTCACAACCGCTTTGGGAATCGGGCCACACGAGCCGTGGTGACGGGACTTCGATTTTTGCTGACTCATTGGTGTTCGGCCGTTCGGGGCAGTCACGGCGTGCGGCCTACCGGCAGCTTAACAACTGTAAAAGAACGACCGGCTGGCCACAAGATCCCCTCAACCGGAAGAAGCGATGTCCTCCGGTTGGCGTTGGCATGAAAACCCACACTGGTCGACGGGTTGCAGCCGAGCCGGTGCCGCCTCGCGGCCTTAGATTTTCGGGGGCAAGCTTTTGCGAGCCCCGGGGGTGAACAAAGTAGCCGGAGAATGGCTGCCCCCTGTTCAGTTGCGACAAAGCACGAGACGGAAAATCTCGCTGTGGCTGGGGTGCGACCGTGTTCTTGCGAAGAACCAGGGATCGAGGCCCTGTACTGAAACTCGTAGAACGGCTCACACGTTCTGGTTCTGGTGCGTGGTGGCGTTGGGCATGGAGGAACCGGAAGATGGGCCGAACCAGTGGCACTAAAGCTGGATCCGCGGTGTCCCGTCGGCCGTTTTCCCCTCAGCGTTGGCCGCAATTCTGCCGGTGTTGCGATCGTAGAACCAACCAATGATCTGGCCGGAAGCGTTGGTCATGCTCTCATCTGGAATTTCGCCGGCGGGGTTGTTGCTTTGCTTCCATGCAGAGCCACCACTGAAGGGGTTTACAATTTCCTGCTTCGGCAAATATGGGCCGAGCGGGTAGTCGTCGTTCTGCACGAGCGATATAT
>WGDQ01000575.1 GCA_015493185.1 Planctomycetaceae bacterium | reverse complement strand
GGATCAAATCGTAGTAGTCGCCGCCCACTTCGTCAGCGGGCTGAAACAGGTGAGCCACGGCAAGTCCGGGAACCGCCACGCCGCTGGGCAGCAAATCCTGTTGGATGCGCCGCGCACGTTCCATCTGCGCGCGGCGATCCCGCTCGTTGGCGGCCAACGTCTCAGACATCCGCTGGATCCCGCTGGAAAGTTCGCTCATCTCGCGGCTGCGAAAACCACCGATCTTCGACTCGTAGTCGCCTTGGCCGATGGCCGAGACCGTGTTCAACAAGTGCCTCACCGGACGCGTTACGATCCGTGCCAGCACAACATTCACGATTCCCGCCGCGACGACGGCCAGCGCCGCCAGCCATACCAAATGCAAGAGAATCTCGTGCTGAATCGAGCGGCGAATGTTGCTCGTGTACTCCGAAACGTACACTTCCGCGCGGTCGCCTGCGAACGATCCGACCACCAAGGTCTCGTCGCCGACGTCAGCGCGATGATTGGACAATTGGGCGGCCTGTTGCATGGCGCGTACGATCTCCGGCGACGCGCGATGATGCGAATCGGACTGCAAAACCTCGCCTTCGAAACGAACTGCAATGTGGTGACCCGGCGACCGTGACTCCTGCATACGGGCGCAAACCGCGTCGATGTATTGTTGGACGGACTCGCGGCGGCCGCTTTGAGCGAGACACGACAAGCCCTGGTAGATCGCCATGGCTTCCTCTTCCAAGTTGGCGTGCTTGGCCGCGATTGCCTCTTCCATCTCGCGGCGGTAGTCCAGTGTCAACAGCACGGCCAGCGCAAGGGCCAGCGGCAGATTGACGGCCCACATCAGGAGCGTGCCGATGGACTGCCGCGCCGGTCGCTTGTCCAACGCATTGTTTCTCAAGTTGCTCATCGGTGTTTACCAGGACCTCCTCTGCCGCCGACGAAAGGCTCAGCTCCGCCAGTTGGAATCCTCAACGGGAAGCGCAAGCAACGCTCGGATGCGTTCCCCCAATCGCTGCGGCGTCAAGGGCTTGGCCACGTAATCATCGACGCCAAACGGCCGCAGCGACGACAGCGTATCGCGATGACCTTCGTCGTAGGTAACCAGCACGGGAACGTCCGGCATGTCGGCCTGCTCTCGCATTAGCCCAAGAACGCCATCGGCGCGCCCCCACAGCAATCCCGCGTCCAGGACGACCAGATGCGGCGTCCGCTGGCGCAGGTGGGAAACACAGGAAAGCCCGTCGTGGGCAATGGTCACTTTGTAACCGACCCCTGACAGATAGGCTTCATACCTCGCGGCACATCCGTCATCGGCGTCGGCCAGCAGAATGCGAACACCTTCCATCGGCAAATCCTCAACCCCTGGTTGCGGCTGCTGATGGAGGCGCAACCAAACTTCCTCGCGATGCACGGAAATCTCTGGCGGCGCAGAAACCGCCAGACGCGCGCGGCGGCCTTTTACGCTTTTGACGATGACGGAAACATCGAGCGGGGGAATGACAATGGCTTCGCCAACGCGGCGGGTAAGCACGAGCATGATCGAACTCCTTTTCAGACGGCTGTCTTTGTTTGTGGCATGCTTTGTGGCACGATTGAATTTGCTAACAAATGACCCAGAGCAAACGTTGCCGAAGACAGGCTTTGTCGGCCGCCGTCAACGGCAGTGGTTAATGGCAGAGCGGCGTGAACGCCGAGCGGTCGCAACCGTCAACGTATGCGTGGCACACTGCGCGGGCGAAGAATCACAGCGTCAGGCGCGCAAAGCGAACACAGCGCTGCAGCGCAGTAGCAGGTTGCGGAGCGTGCAGAGACGCATCCACCTGACCGTCGGCCGAACACAATGCGGCCGTGTCCGACCAGACGACGCCCCCGTCGTCTTGCAAAAGCTGCTGCTCCGGCGGGACGAGGGGAGCCGCAAACGATGTCACGCGACAGTGGGCACACGTTAGGCAGTCGCACGGGCTGCTTGGGTTGGTACTTTGACAGCACGTGGCGCGCTGAACCGTGGTGGCACATTGGCAGCAAACTCGGCCGGTCCAAGCGAGCGGCAGGGCAAAGACCATCAGCGCCACTGCCGTCAGCGTGAATACAGATCGATATTTGATGGATGGCCGGTGCATAGATATCCTTGATTATCCAGTCCGCCAAACACTGAGTCAAGGCGAAAAAAACGCCGCTCGACCGCTCATTCAAGTCACCAAACCGGCGACGCGAACCAAGAGACCGAGCGGCGGATGAGGTGGATCACTTAATGATTATGGCCAGCGTGGCTGTTGGAACCGCCGTACCCCCCGCCGCCCATCGATTGGCAGCCGCCGACTGCGCCAACGACCAGGGCCGCGATTAACGCCGGCCCAAATAACATCCTTCTCATGGCAACTTTACTCCTTTGCTAAAGTCATGAAAAAAACGGACAACAAACATTCGGGATGAGCTGGGTTCGAATCGTCCGCAATGCATCGCCACACGATTGAGCTTCTTCCTGCTACTCGTTGTTTACACCGCTATCGTTGGGACGATCTTTTCCAGCTCCGTTCTTGTCACGCGCGAAGCGAGCACGCAGCGACGTCCAATCGATCACCAGCCGTCCGCCCGCCGACTCGTGTTGCTTGGCCCACGTCATGAGCAATTCGAGGCAGGCGTGGTCGATGTAGTCCAGGTGTTCAAAGTCCACGTGCAATTCCGCGCCCCGCGGCACTCGCTCCAACTCGGCGGCGAGCACGGGCAGCCGGACAAACGTCGCGGCACCGTGCAGTTTCAGCACGGCCGTGTTCTCGGTCAGATCGACGTCGAGTTGCGATTCCAGGTGCGAGAACCGGTAGAGCAATTTGGCTGCCGAGAGGCCGATGCCGACCAGCACGCCGGTCAGCAGGTCGGTGAACACGATCACTCCAACCGTTGCCGCATAGATCGCCACTTCGCCCCACCCATAACGTTGCAGCTCGCGCACCGACTTGATGTCCACCAGTTTGTAGCCAGTGTAGACCAGCATCGCGGCCAGGCTGGCCGTTGGTATCGAATGCAGTACAAACGTCAACGCGACAACAAACAGCAACAACCAGACTCCGTGCAACACGGTGGACAGGCGGCTTTGGGCGCCTGCCTGAACGTTGGCCGAACTGCGCACAATCACACCGGTCATGGGCAGCGCGCCGAGCAGCCCGCAGACGCTGTTGCCGACGCCTTGCGCCATCAATTCGCGGTCGTAGTTGGTGCGCGGACCGTGTTGCATGCGATCGACGGCCGTGGCACACAACAGCGTTTCCGCACTGGCGACGACCGCCATCAACAACGCGATGGGCAGCAACTGAGACCAGGAAGACGAAAACGCATTCCACGACGGAAACCGCACATCGTCCCACAGGTTCGCGGGCGCCTCGACGTACAAGACCGGCAGTGTGACGATGGCAGCCAGCACCGCGGCCACCACGATCGCG
>WGDQ01000574.1 GCA_015493185.1 Planctomycetaceae bacterium | reverse complement strand
CCCCCCGTCCTTTCCTGTTCCTTATTCGCGTGCGGTCAGTCTGCCACGAAAAAAGCCGCCAGCCTGTCACCGGCAATGCGTCTACGTCCAGGAAGAGCACTGGCTTTATATGCTCATGGCTGTTTTGCTGACGCACAGTAAGTGTGCGGGGAGCAACTCGAAGGCACCGCTGTTCACTAGGCCGAACCGGCGGCGCTCTGCGACCGTACAAATGGGGTAGTCACCCGTAGCGGAGGCTCTACCCTAGGCAGCGATACGGCTGGGTCGAACGATTGGGCCGAAAAGGCCGGTGAGCCAATTTGGCTCACATTTCTCGATGTTTCGCTATTCCTCTACAGGCCGTACTAGGCGATCGCATGCGCTGGGCGCATGTGCGTGTTTCGCTTTCCAGGGAGACGGCGCTGCGGCTCTGAAACACCCCCAGACGCGACCGAGAGCGGCGGATGGGTGCCGAAGCGCGACGATGGCAGCGGATAATCTCCCTCGCGTTTCCCTTCCCTACTAGTGGTTGGACGCGTACCCATGCGGTGGTTGCGGTTCACCCCACAAGCACCGGACAATACCGGGGACATGGAAACCGCTGTCGGGAACGGCAGCATCGGGTCGATCGTCTGCGCGGCCAGGATCAGAGGGAAATGTAAGCCAGGGGCGTGTTGGAAGGCCACCGCGCCACGATCCAACCTCCAGATCCTGGCTCCCAACCAGCCACAGAAAGAGCCTAGAATAGCGAAGTTTTGACGATTAGCGGACATGGACAGCCCGACTTACCGCTACGGGCTCGAACGCCTGTAGCGGCTTTTCTCGACGCCGGCATAGACGGCGTTTGGCCTGCCCTGTAACTTTGATACTTTGAACGCGCTGAGGACGATAGCGGGCCTACAAACACCCCAGAAGAAGCCGGTCCCTGATTGTACGGCTGCCCGACCGTTTGTCCTCACGCCATGCCTCGCAGAAGCCCGGGTCTGGAAGGCTTCTTTTTGGCACAACGCTCGCCCGACGGCTGACCGCAATGAACCAATCTTTCTTCGCCCGACACGCCTTCAAGATTATCGTGGTGGCGTTCTTTCTTGGCCCATTCGTACTTGGCGGTACGCGTCGGGCGCTGATGAGCAACACGAACGACGTGAAGCAGTGGCTACCCGATGGCTTCCAGGAAACGGCCGACTATAAATGGTTCCGTCGCCACTTCGAGAACGAACAATTCGTTTTGCTTAGCTGGGAAGGATGTACGCTAGACGATCCACGTTTGGAACTGCTGGTCCGCAAGCTAGTTCCCTCCGATGAAGAACGATCTCCTGACGAGCCTCAGTGGTTTACCAAGGTGCTCACTGGGCCTCGGCTGCTGAAACGGCTCACCTCCGACCCGATCCGCCTATCGCGCGAGGCAGCTATTGCCCGATTGAAAGGATTGCTGATCGGTCCCGACGGCCGCCAAACCTGCGCGGTGTTGGCACTCTCTCCCTTCGGGAAAGACAATCCTCGTAAGATGATCGACCACATTTACGAGGTCGCCGAGGGGCAATGCGCGCTGCGACGCACCGACATTCGTATGGGCGGACCTCCCGTCGACAACGTAGCAATCGACGTCGAGGGCGAACGCACGCTCTATCGACTGGCCGGTTTGTCGGCATTTGTCGGCTTGGTCGTGTCGTGGTGGTGCCTGCGTAGCATGAAGTTGACTTTGATCGTGTTCTTTGTCGCCTTATATGCTGCCGGCGTCAGCCTGGCCACAGTTTGGTACACGGGCGAGCGGATGAATGCCGTGCTGCTGACAATGCCCTCGCTGGTGTACGTGCTAACCATTTCCGGTGCAATCCACCTCGTGAATTACTACCGCGATACGGCTGCCAACGAAGGTCGCGCCGGAGCTGCCGATCGGGCGATACGCTTGGGCTGGGTTCCGTGCACATTGGCCGCTGTTACGACGGCGTTGGGGCTGGGCTCTTTGTATATTAGCGAGTTGATTCCTATTCAGCTTTTTGGCCTCTATTCAGCCATCGGCGTGCTCACCACTC
>WGDQ01000573.1 GCA_015493185.1 Planctomycetaceae bacterium | reverse complement strand
CCCCCCACCCGAAAGAAGAATTGGTCGCCCACAAAAACAATGTTTGGCCCTATTGTTTTACCTTTCTCTGGTCTGCTGTCATTGCCAGTGCTTGACGACCGAACGAGAAGTATCTAGCCTGTTATCTTCCATGTCGATTCTGAACACGCACTTTATTTGATCTGCTTATCACATGGCGTCGATACAGCTACGAGCATTGAAGATTTTCTGCGATGTCGTGCAGCAGCGCAGCTTCTCCCGCGCGGCCGACGAAAACGAGATTTCGCAGTCGGGAGCCAGCCAAACGGTGCATCAGCTCGAGCAGCGGTTGGGCGTGCGGCTGATCGACCGCTCGAAGCGGCCGTTCATCCTCACCCCCGAGGGTCAGGTCTACTACGAAGGCTGCCGCGGGCTGGTCGAGCGTTACATCGCATTGGAAGACAAGGTGCGCACGCTGCACCGCGAGGTGGCCGGACGCGTTCGCGTGGCTTCGATCTATTCGGTGGGCCTCCACCACATGAACCACTTCTTGCAGCTCTTCATCGCCCGCTACCCGAAGGCCAACGTTCGCCTCGAATATCTGCATCCGCACCGGGTTTACGAAGCCATCGAGAACGACAAGGCCGACATCGGCTTGATCAGTTTTCCTCGTTCGTCGCGGGCCATTCGGGCCATCGACTGGCGCACCGAGCCCATGGTGCTGGCCTGTGCGCCGTCGCATCCGCTGGCGCGGCGTCCCCGCGTTTCGCTCGAAGCACTCAACGGCCAGCGGATGGTTTGCTTCGACTCCGATCTGACGATCCGCCGTGAAATCGACCGCGTGCTGCACCAGCATCAGGTCGACTTCGAGTGCGTTATGGAGTTCGACAACATCGAAACCATCAAACGCGCCATCGAAATCGACTCTGGTGTGGGCCTGCTGCCCGAACCCACCATCACGCGCGAAGTCGAGGCCGGCACCCTGGTGGCCGTACCCTTGGCCTCCACCGACCTGGTACGACCTCTGGGAATCATTCACCGCCGCGGGCGCGAGCTGTGCAGCACCGCGCAGCGGTTCATCGAGCTGTTGCAGCAGCACGATGGCTCAGGCGACACGGAAGCGCCGCTGGATCAGGCGACCGGCTCGGCGGGCGAGTCCCCCTCGAGCGAAGACCGCGAAGAAGACGCTCTGGCCGGCGCGGCCTCCAGCGGCCACGACGGAGCCTCTGAGAACCTGGGCTCCGCCGTTCAGCAGTCATAAAACGGGAATTTTCGAACGATGCCAGAACACTCCTCTCACTCCTCCGCTGCGCGCCGCGTGCTGCGCCCCGAACCCTACGGTCTTTATCATCCCGCCTACGAGCACGAATCGTGCGGCGTGGGCTTTGTTGCTCAGATAAAAGGGGTGCGAAGCCACCAGATTGTCGTCGATGCCGACGAGGTGCTGCGCAACATGACGCATCGCGGCGCTTGCGGCTGCGAGCCCAACACGGGCGATGGGGCCGGCATGCTCACGGCCCTGCCCCATCAATTCCTTCACAAGGTGGCCCACGACGACCTGAAGGCCGATCTGCCCGAACCGGGTCGTTTCAGCGCCGGGTTGGTCTTTCTGCCGCAAGATGCCCGGCAGCGGGCCCGCTGCAAGGAAACCGTCGAGCGCATCATCGCCGCGCAAGGCCAGCGCCTGGTGGGTTGGCGGCGCGTTCCCACCGATGCCGACGGCGCCGACATCGGCCCCTCGGCCCGCGCCACCGAACCGGTGATCGAGCAGCTTTTTGTCGCCGCCGGCGACGACCTGCACGGCGACGATTTCGAACGGCAGCTCTATCTCATCCGCAAGCAGGCCAGTCATCGCCTGCGCACCGACGCCACCATGTCGCAGGCCAAGATGTTCTATGTTTGCAGCCTGTCGACCAAGGTGATCGTTTACAAAGGCCAGTTGATGGCCGAGCAGGTGCTGCCCTACTTCCCCGACCTGACCGACCCCGACTACACCACGCACCTGGCGATGGTGCATTCGCGGTTCAGCACCAACACCTTCCCCTCGTGGGACCGTGCCCAGCCGAACCGCTTCATGTCGCACAACGGCGAAATCAACACCCTGCGCGGCAACATGAACTGGATGCACGCCCGCGAAGGCGTTGTGCGCAGCCCGCTGTTCGGCGACGAAATCCGCAAGCTCTTCCCCATCGTCGAGCCCGACTGTTCCGACTCGGGCACCTTCGACAACGTGCTCGAGTTTCTGCTCCTCTCGGGCCGCACGCTTCAAGAAGCCATCATGATGATGATTCCCGAAGCGTGGCAGAACCACGAAACCATGCCCGAACACAAACGGGCCTTCTACGAGTATCACTCGTGCCTCATGGAGCCGTGGGACGGTCCGGCCTCGATCGCCTTTACCGATGGCCACTACATCGGCGCGGTGCTCGATCGCAACGGCTTGCGCCCCAGCCGCTTCTACGTCACGCACGACGACGTGGTGGTCATGGCCAGCGAGGCGGGCGTGCTGCCCATGCAGCCCGATCGTGTGAAGCTCAAGGGCCGCCTTCAGCCGGGCAAAATGTTCCTGGTCGATTTCGAACAGGGCCGCATCATTGCCGACGAAGAGCTGAAGCACGATATTTCGACCCGCCGCCCCTATGCCGAATGGCTCCGGCAGCAGCGCATTCGGCTCGACGATCTCGAGCCCAATCGCGAACCCCACGGTTTCGATCCGCACACGCTGCTGCCCCGCATGCAGGCCTTCGGCTACACGGTCGAAACCATGCAGTTCATGCTGCTGCCGCTCATTCACGAAAAGCGCGACCCGATCGGCTCGATGGGCAACGACTCAGCGCTGGCCTGCCTCTCCGACCAGCCGCGGATGATCTACGACTACTTCAAGCAGCTTTTCGCCCAGGTCACCAACCCGGCGATCGACTCCATTCGCGAAGAAGTAGTCATGTCGCTCGAGTGCTACATCGGCCCGGAAGACAATCTGCTCGAAACCACCGAGCGGCATGCGCACCGCCTGCTTGTGCCGCACCCCATCCTTTCCAACGAGCAACTGGCCGCCATCAAGCACATGAACCACCGCGGCTGGCGGGCCAAAACCATCGACATCACCTGGCCCCGCGCCGAAGGTCGGGCCGGCCTGCTCCAAGCGCTCGATCGCGTCTGCCAAGAGGCCGAATCGGCCATCGACGAAGGCTACAGCCTCGTCGTGCTATCCGACCGGCAAATGAGCGCCGACCGCGTGCCGATCAGCGCGCTGTTGGCCTGCGGCGCCGTACATCATCATCTTGTTCGGGCCGCCAAACGCACGCGGCTGGGCATTGTCGTCGAAACCGGCGAGGCCCGCGAAGTGCACCACCACTGCCTGCTGGTTGGCTACGGTGCCGACGCCATCAACCCCTATCTGGCGTTCGAGGCCCTTTGGCAAGCACGCCGCGACGGCCTGATCGAAGACGCCAAGCTCGACAGCGACGACAAAATCGTGGCCGCCTACCGCAAGGGCGTGGCCAAGGGCATGCTGAAGGTGATGGCCAAAATGGGCATCTCCACCTTGCAGTCGTACAAGGGCGCGCAAATCTTCGAGGCGCTCGGGCTCAACCATGAAGTGGTCGACCGCTGCTTCGCCGGCACGGCCAGCCGCGTCGAAGGCGTCGACTTCTCCGTCCTGGCCGACGAACTGCTGCGCCGCCACGAGATCGGCTATCCTCGCCGCGACGGCATCCGACTGCCCGTGCTGCCCAACCCCGGCGAGTTCCACTGGCGCGCCACCGGCGAACGCCACGCCTGGCAGCCGCAGGCCATTGCCAACCTGCAAGTGGCCGCCCGCACCAACGACCAGTCGGCCTATTGGCGCTTTGCCAAGCGCGTGAACGAAGACGCCAAAGCCCGCTGCACGCTGCGCGGTTTGCTCCGCTTCAAAGACGATCTGCCCCAGCAGCCCGTGCCGCTTGAAGAGGTCGAACCCGCCAGCCAAATCGTCAAGCGGTTCTGCACCGGCGCCATGAGCTTCGGTTCCATCTCGGCCGAAGCCCACGAAACGCTGGCCATTGCCATGAACCGCCTGGGCGGCAAGTCCAACACCGGCGAGGGCGGCGAAGATCCTCAGCGCTTCGAGCCGCTGCCCAATGGCGACAGCAAACGCTCGGCCATCAAGCAAGTGGCCTCGGGCCGTTTCGGCGTCACCATCTGGTATCTCACCAACGCCGACGAACTGCAAATCAAAATCTCGCAGGGCGCCAAGCCCGGCGAGGGCGGCGAACTGCCCGGACGCAAGGTCGATGAAAACATCGCCCGCATCCGCTACTCCACACCCGGCGTGGGCCTGATCAGTCCCCCGCCCCACCACGACATTTATTCGATCGAAGACCTCAAGCAACTGATCCACGACCTGAAAAACGCCAACCCCGATGCCCGCATCAGCGTCAAGCTCGTTTCCGAGGTTGGCGTGGGCACCATCGCCGCCGGCGTGGCCAAGGCGCATGCCGACCACATCCTCATCTCAGGCGATACGGGCGGCACCGGCGCCTCGCCGCTCACCAGCATCAAGCACGCCGGGCTGCCTTGGGAATTGGGCATTGCCGAAACGCACCAAACGCTGGTGCTCAACGATCTGCGCTCCCGCGTGGTGCTGCAAACCGACGGCGGGCTGAAAACCGGCCGCGATGTCGTCATCGCCGCGCTGCTGGGCGCCGAAGAGTTCGGCTTCTCCACCGCGCCGCTCATCTCGCTCGGCTGCATCATGATGCGCAAGTGCCACCTGAACACCTGCCCGGTCGGCATCGCCACGCAAGACCCCGAGCTGCGCAAAAAGTTCGCCGGCAAGCCCGAGCACGTGGTCAACTACCTGTTCATGGTGGCCGAAGAGGCCCGCCAAATCATGGCCCGCCTCGGCTTCCGCACCGTCAACGAAATGATCGGCCGCGTCGACGTGCTCGAAACCGATCGGGCCATCCGCCACTGGAAAGCCGATGGGCTCGATCTGGCGCCCATCCTCACACCGGCACGACCGCCGCACGACGGGGTCGACGTCTACTGCACCCGCAAGCAAGACCACGCGCTCGAAAAAGCGCTCGACAACAAGCTCATCGAGCTGGCCCGCCCGGCCATCGAATCCGGAAAACGGGTCGAGGTCGAACTGCCCATCGTCAACACCAATCGTACCGTGGGCACCATCCTCAGCCACACCATCGCCAAGCACCGTGGCGAGGCCGGCCTGCCCGACGATACCATCCACTTCCGTTTCCACGGCTCGGCCGGACAGAGCTTCGGCGCCTTTCTTTCCCGCGGCGTCACGCTCGAACTCGAAGGCGACGCCAACGACTACGTGGGCAAAGGCCTCAGCGGCGGCCGGCTCATCGTCTATCCGCCCGAGCAGGCCACCTTCGTACCGGAAGAAAACATCATCGTCGGCAACGTGGTGCTCTACGGTGCCACGGGCGGCGAGGCCTTTTTCCGTGGTCGCGCCGCCGAACGCTTCTGCGTTCGCAACTCCGGCGCGCACGCGGTGATCGAAGGCGTGGGCGACCACGGCTGCGAATACATGACCGGCGGCCGCGCCGTCATTCTCGGTCCCACGGGTCGCAACTTCGCCGCCGGCATGAGCGGCGGGGTGGCCTACGTCTGGGATACCGAAAACAACTTCCTCGAAAACTGCAACCTCGGCATGGTCGAGCTCGAAAAGGTCGTCGACCCGGACGATGTCGCCGAGCTCAAGCGGCTCATCGAGCGGCACTGGCAATTCACCCGCTCCACCGTGGCACGCACCGTGCTCGACCGCTGGCCCGACGTGCTCGAGCAATTCGTCAAGGTCATGCCGATCGACTACAAACGGGTGCTCGAACAGCGAAAACGAAAACAAACCGACCAGCTCGAAGTGCCCACGCCGGCCTGAGAAAGGTGCCTTCAAAAATCGCTTCCAGGCCCGAGACCGTGAGCAGGCGATGCATATCAAAGAGGGCGAAGCACGCGAACCCTCCTTGAACCGGTCGATGCAAACCCTCGACCCGACGCTCGGCGCGCTCGCGATCGAAGCCGGAATTGGAGTTTGAAGACACCTTCTGAGCCATGCCCGTGTGGGT
>WGDQ01000572.1 GCA_015493185.1 Planctomycetaceae bacterium | reverse complement strand
TGATCAACCTCGTCGATCCGCGATCGGGCGGCCCGAGCAACGTGATTCGCAACCTGGTGCGCGAGCAGGTCGCTCGTGGTCACGAGGTGGCGGTGCTGACCACAACGACCCAAACATCAGAGCCTTGGGCGCCGCGCGACGAGTACGTTCGAAAGATGCTGGCCGAGCCCGAGTTCGAGGGCGCCGAGATCGTAATCGCACCGGCCATCGGGCGGCGTCGCCCATGGTCGCGATGGGCCTATAGCCGCAGTGGCGAACGCTGGCTGGCCAGGCGCATGCGCGACGAAGCCCGACGGCCGGACGTGGTGCACATTCACGGCGTGTTCAGTCATGTAACCACACGGGCCGCCGCATGGGCACGGCGCTGTGGCGTGCCGTACATTGTGCGACCGGCTGGCAGCCTCGACCGCGCGTGCTTCGAGATGGGACACCATCGTTTGAAGTATTTGTTTTCGCAGGTTTTCCTGCGCAAAGATCTGGAGCACGCGGCGGCGATTCACGTGACCTCGCAGGCCGAGGCGGAAGAACTGGCCGAGTGGGTTCCGGCGGAACGAATCGTCAACTTGCCCCACGGGGCGCACGTGCCGCGGTTCGACCGCCAGAAGGCAAAAGAAGACTTTTTGGCCCAGTTTCCGCAGTTGCGGCAGCGGCGCATTGTGCTCTACATGTCGCGCATTACCGAAAAGAAGCGGCTCGAGTTGCTCGTTGAAGCCGTGGCACAGGCCCGACAGCACATTCCGGAATTGTGCCTGCTGGTGGCCGGGCACGACGCCGGCCATCTGCCCGTTGTGCGAGAAGCCGTGGCCCGATGCGACATGGAGTCGGCCTGCGTGTTCACCGACTTTCTCGATGGTGAGCGCAAACTTGGGGCCTTTGCCGCTTCGGACCTGTTCGCCCTGCTGTCGATCGACGAAAACTTCGGCGTGGTTGTCGTCGAGGCCATGGCGCACGGCGTGCCGGTGTTGGTCACTTCAGGCGTGGCCAGCCACGTTTATGTCGATCGGGCCGAAGCCGGCATGACGATCGACGGCCACCCCGAAGAGGCGGCCGAGGCGATACGACAGATGCTCGAAGGCGACTTGCTTGCGATGGGAGAGCGCGGACGTCAGTATGTGGAAGATCATCTTTCTTGGGCATCGATCGCCCAGAGCTTGGACGATGTGTACGTGTCGTTGCCGTCCCGCTCGGTCGCCAGTGCGGCGACCTGATGCGACTCGTAGCGGCGAACGTGACGGGGGCAGCCAGCCCACGCGAATCGGGCCAGCGGGCCGGCGGATGCAACCTGGACGACGGCGCATCGTGCTGGCACACGACTGACGATGGTGCCGGAAGCCCACTGAGAAAACTTCACGTAGCAGGAAAGACAAAGCGTTGAGACAGGTTGTTCAGAATCTCAAAACCGGAAACCTGGCGGTCGAGGATGTGCCTCGGCCGGTATTGCGCGAGCCGGGCATTCTGGTGCGCACGCAGGTTTCGTTGATCTCGGCCGGCACCGAGCGGGCCGCCATGAAGCTGGCGCAAAGCTCGCTGGTGGGCAAAGCCCGGCAGCGTCCTGATCTGGTGCAGCGTGTGCTGACAAAGCTGCAACGCGACGGGTTTTGGGCCACATTGCAAACCGTGCGGCAGCAGCTCGACCGCGAAACGCCCCTGGGCTATAGCCTGTGCGGCGAGGTGATCGAAGTCGGCCGGCGTGCAAGCGAGTTTCAGGTGGGGCAGCGCGTCGCATGCGCCGGGGCCGGCTATGCGAATCATGCCGAAATCAACTACGTGCCGCGGTTGTTGGCCGCGCCTGTGGCTGCTGGTGTTTCGGCCGAAGCTGCCGCGTACGCCACGGTGGGAGCGATCGCGTTGCAGGGCATTCGCAACGCCGACGTCCGTGTGGGCGAGGTGGTGGTGGTGCTGGGACTTGGCCTGCTGGGGCAGCTTGCCGTGCAGCTTCTCAGGGCCTCCGGGTGCCGCGTGGTAGGACTCGACCTTTCGCCATCGCGGGTGCGGCTGGCCGCCGAGCATGGGGCCGAGCCGGCGCTGGTGATTGGGCAAGACGACGTGGAAGCGGCCGTGCTCGACTGCTCCCGCGGTCGAGGAGCCGATGCCGTGCTGATCACCGCGGCCACGACGAGCAACGATCCGGTGGAAATGGCGCCGCGGTTGGCGCGCGATCGCGGACGCGTGGTGATGGTTGGCGTGACGGGCATGCAGATTCCGCGCAATGCCTACTACGAGAAAGAGCTTAGCCTGATCGTCTCGCGATCGTACGGCCCCGGACGCTACGACCCGCAATACGAAGAGCAGGGATACGACTACCCGCCGGGACACGTTCGTTGGACCGAAAATCGGAATCTTGAAGCGTTTCTCGATCTCGTAGCATCGGGCAACGTGCGGCCCGAGGTTTGCACCACGCACCGGTTCGATATTCAAGATGCCGGAAAAGCGTTCGAGATGGTGTTGAAGAATGAGGAGCCCTATCTCGGCGTGGTGCTGAACTATCCGTCTGACAACACCGAAACCGTCGATCGAAGCCGGATCGTGCTGCGCACGGGTGGCACGCCTGCGACGGCCACGATCGGTGTTTCGTTCATCGGTGCCGGCGGGTTCGCCCGTTCGGTGCTGCTTCCGATCATATCGAAGTGCAACAACGTTGAACTGCGGGGCGTGGTCACCTCGTCGGGGCTGACCGCCCGTTCGGCGGGCAAAAAGTTCGGCTTCGCCTACTGCGCTTCGAGCGAAAGCGAAGTGTACTCAGACGATGCAACGCACGCGGTTTTCATTGCCACGCGACACGCCCGACATGCCGACATGGTGGCCAAGGCCCTGGCCGCCGGAAAAGCCGTGTTTGTCGAAAAGCCGCTGGCCGTATCCATGGAACAAATGCGTGCCCTCTTGAAGGTGTTGCGCGATCGCGAGTCGCCGTTGATGGTTGGCTTCAATCGGCGCTTTTCACCATTGGCGATGGCATTGAAAGAGCACCTGAGCGGCCATGGCCCCATGATGATGCAATACCGCTGCAACGCAGGGCCATTGCCTGCGGAGCATTGGCTGGCCGATCCGGCAGAAGGAGGCCGCATCGTGGGCGAAGCGTGCCACTTCGTCGACTTGTTCCAGTTTCTAACCGACCACCGACCTGTGCGTGTTTACGCGACCTCGCTGGCCGAACACGCGGACGACATGGCGCTGTCGATCGATTACGAAGATGGCTCGGTTGGCCAACTGATTTATACCAGTCAAGGTCCGCCCACTTATAGCAAGGAGCGGCTGGAAGTGATGGCCGGTGGCCGTGTGGGCGTGATCGACGACTTTCGTACGCTGCAATGGCAAACGCCTTCGACCGGATTGCGGAAGCGCAAACTCGGCCGGGCCGACAAAGGACACCGCGACGAGTTGGTTCGTTTCTTCGACGCCATCGAGCACGGCAAAGAGATGCCCATTCCCGTGGAATCGCTGGTAGATACCACGCTGGTGACCTTGGGTGCATTGCGAAGCGCGGGCACGGGTCGGCCCGTAGCCATCGACGAGCTGATGGCCGAGCTGGCAGCGCCGCCGGATGGGTTGGCCCCAACGGAAGAACCGCCCGAGGTGTAGCAAAGGGGGACGAACGACGGTTGGGCGGCGTCGCCGGGTTCCTGCCGGGCAGATGGCGGCGTGCGGGTTGCGGAGGACAACCGTAGCCCGGGCTTTCTTCCAACCGTCGTGTGTCGCCGATCGGGCGACGCGGTCCGAGGGGCAAGATAGCAATGAGTGAAGGAAAAAGGAAAAAAGAAGACGAAGACACAGCGGACAAAACGCGTCTGAATAGCCAGGACAAGCAGTTTTTCCGCAAGAGTTAGGGGTTCTGTCCGTTCGCTCGAAGACGCAGCACGGAGTTTTTTTGGCGAGAGCGACGTTTTGCGGTGCAGCGCACAGCCACCGACAGGGAACTTGTGGCGCGGTTGGCGTCGCGAGGCGAAAGATACAACATACTGCGGGCGGAAACAGCGTTGAACCGCGCTGCGTGCTTTTAAGAAGGCATGCGGTCGCCTGACTCGGATTTCTCGTGTTATGCGAATCTTGTTTTTCAGCCATTATTTTCCGCCAGAGGTGAATGCCCCTGCCTCGCGCACTTACGAACATTGTGTGCGGTGGGCGCGAGCCGGCCACGACGTAACGGTAATCACCTGCGCGCCGAATTGTCCGGACGGTGTGCTGTTTGATGGCTATCGCAATCGTCTCTGGCCGCAAACGGAAAAGGTCGACGGCATTCGCGTTATTCGCACGTGGACGTATCTTGCGCCCAACGCCGGGACCACCCGGCGCATCGCCAATTACGTTTCTTATATGGTGAGCGCCACGCTGGCCTCGCTGCTGGTACGGCGTCCGGACGTGGTGGTGGC
>WGDQ01000571.1 GCA_015493185.1 Planctomycetaceae bacterium | reverse complement strand
GCACAAAACCCCCATTTCCCAGAAACGGCTGAGCGGCGACGGCCAGCGCGTATTCTTGCTTTTGTTGAATTTCTTCCGGTGTCAGATTGCCCACCGCCACGAGTGCGACCAGCACGTAAACGGCTATGGTGATAACGATCGAAACGAAAATGCCCCGCCCCAAGTCTCGTTGCGGATTGCGCATGTCGCTGACGGCGTTGGGAATCAGCTCGAAGCCTTCGTAGGCGACGAAAATCAGGGCTGCGGCAATCAATGCGCCCGACACCCCACGGTCGAACAACGGTGAAACCGTCTCCGGGTTGAAGCGGGTGAGTCCTAAGATGCCGAACAGAAGCAGGATTGTCACTTTCGTGATGACGATAAGCACCTCGCTTTTGCCCGAGGTGGCGACGCTGTAGAGATTGATGCCCAAAAAGAAAAGCAGGATTGCTGACGAGAGCAAATGGTGCAGCGACGCCAGATGGTCGGTGCCGGCTCCGAGCAACGGGGCACCATAGGCCCCGAAGGTGTAGGCGTACAGGCCCATCGTTCCCACGTATCCGGCCAGCAGAAGCCAGCCTCCCATGCCGGCAATGTTGCGGTTGGCAAAGGCATGCTCCAAATACGTGAAGCTGCCGCCCGCTGAGTGAAACGCCAAGCCGAGCCGCGCGTAGCTAAACCCGGTAACCAGCGCGATCAGTCCGCCGATAGCAAACACGACCGGCGCGGCATGTCCGCCTACAGAAATCGCGAGGCCCAGCACCGAGAAGATTCCCCCGCCGATCATCGCGCCGACGCCCATAGCCACGATGGCTCTCAAATCGAGTTTTTCTTCGGCCGCCGACATCAGAGAACACCTTTCTCACCGGTTGGAAGAGGGACAAGGCTTGTTTGCGGCAGATGGTCGACTCGCCCCTGCGACGAGTCGGCCGCTGTGCGCGTGGCACGCGGCGGCCAACGTTTCTCAACAACGACCGTCGCTGCCGCCAGCGCGTGACCCGTACGCCTCACTGCCGGCGGCTTCGGCTTCGATCCAGACGTTCTGCTTTTGTGGATGCCCTGTGGATGTCGCGTGTGGAATGGCGGCGCAGACATGCAGCATTTGTTGGCCGGCCGGCCGGTTCCCAAACGTCGAGCGGAGCGAAAGGCGGCCGTTGCCTCGCACGGCAAGCTGCATGCGGCAAGGTCACCCGCCGAACCAATCGAGCCGCTGCACGTCGAGAAACAACACGAAGCCCATCAGCATGAGAATCAGCAGAAAGCCGGCGTAGTGCAGGGCGATGGTCAGCTTTTCGCCGGCCGGTTTGCCGCGGATGCCCTCGACGATCAGAAACAACATGTGGCCGCCATCGAGCACCGGGATGGGAAGGAAGTTGATCACCGCCAGGTTGGCGCTGAGCATGCCGAGAAACATCAGCAGATCGGCCAGCCCGCGCGAGGCCGCGCCGCCCGCCGCGTCGATGATCGTCAGCGGACCACCCAGCACCTTGGGAGACACCTGATTGCCGACCAACTTCTCAATCAGCTCGTAAACCTGTGTCAGGAAGCCGAGCGTTTCGCGAAAGCCGAGCGAACAGGCCTCGACGAGCGTTGATGCCGTGCGTTTGCGCTCGAGCATCTCGAAATTCAGGCCGCGCTCAGGATTGAACCAGTCGTGCGCGTCTTTGGGCAAAAGGCGGGCGGTTTTGCCGCTTTTGGTAGTAAGCTCGACCTGCGCTCCCTCGGGCAGCAGTTGCAACCAGGCGTAAAAAAAGCCGGGCCAGCCGTACCGCTTCGCTTCGTCGTCGAACTCGAGCGGCGAGACGCGATCGAACAGGCGAGCCAACTCCTCGTCGCCCGATTCTTCCGGCAGTACCACCGCGGCCCGAATCACGCGATCGCCCACGGCCAATCCGCTGTCGGCAGCCGGGCCTTCGGGGTCGATGGACGCAATTTGCGCATCGACATGATAGGCGATGCCGATTTCCGGAGCGGTCATGGGGGTGTCGTCGTCGACCACGGGCACCGGCCAATCGAAGACTTCCACGTTTCGCACTTCAACGTCGATTTCCAGGGGCTCCGGTGCATCGGCACGCTGTACCCGCAGGCGAACGGTTTGGCCTGCGCGAGGCTCCAGTTGTCGCGACATCTGGAGCGGATCACCCAGCGGCTGCCCGTCGATGGCGACGATGAGATCGCCGGCTTTCAGCCCCGCCTTTTCGGCTGGCGAGCCACGTTGGATCGCGGTAATGGGGCCCATGGTCATAGCCAGCCCCAGTGTTTTCATGGGATTGGCCGGCAGGGTGGCCACGCGCTGTTGGGCCGAAGTGCTTTGGCGTTGCTCGGTCGGTTCTTCCAGCGTGAGTTGCAAGGCGTGCTCACGTCGGCGGCGAAGTATCTTCAGCCAATCGATGTACGACGCCAAAGGCTGGCCGTCGACGGCCACCAGCCGTTCGCTGCCTTGAAGCTTCGGTTCCACTCGCGCGGCCGGCGAGCCGGGCCAAACGGGTTGCACGGGCGAAAGCACGAGCGACTGCGGCGGAAGCACGCCGATGGTGGGCATGAGCCGTTGCCCCCCCTTGCGATCGGGCACCAGATGAATCGCCAGCGGCTCGTCGCGGCCGGGCCGTTGAACGAGCAGCTCGATTCCCTGGTCCAGGTCGCTTAGAACGACCTCCGACTTCAGATCGCTGTAGCGCGGATTCTCGACATCGCCGACGCGGATGATTTCATCGCCGGGCTGAAGACCGGCCCGCCAGGCGGCGCTGCCGGGCAGCACGCGCGAGATTTGCGCCGGCACATAGGGCACGCCCAGCATGTAGGCCACCACGGCCACGACGAAGGCGAAGATCACGTTCATCACCACGCCGGCCGAGATAATGGCCATGCGTTTCGGCACACTTTGCGCCAGATAGCTGCGAGGATCGAACTGGACCGCCGGCTCTTGCTCGGTGGTGGCGGCTACCGGCTCAGCCGGTGCGGCGGCGGTTGGTGGGTTTGCTTCGCCCGCCTGTGGAGCGGCTTCTGCGGTGCGACGCGCGAGTTTGGCCCGCTCGATTTCTTCAGCCGCGCGGGCTGGGTTATCTTCTTGCCCGAGCATTTTGACGTAGCCGCCCAACGGCACAATGCCGATGCCATACTCGGTTTCGCCATAGCGGAAGCTCAGCAACTTGAGGCCGAAAACGTCGAACCCGAGGTAGAACTTTTCGCATTTGACGCCGACCCATTTGGCCACCGCGAAGTGTCCGAGTTCGTGAACAAAGATCACGGCGCCGATGGCGATGGCCACTTCGGCGAACAAGACCAACTGGCCAAGAAAGCCGCCGAGCGATGCCTCGGCAATTATGTACCAACCCAACGTGCAACCTCCTGACGGGCCCAGCGGTCGAGCTCCAACAATTCGTCGAGCGAAGGCTGGGGGTTGAAATGATGTTCGTCCAGTGCGCGGCGGCAAGCGGGCACGATGTCTGTAAAGGCCAACTCACCCGCCAGAAAACGGGCGACCGCCGCTTCGTTGGCCCCATTCAATACGGCTCCGGTCGAACCGCCCACCGAGGCCACCTCGCGCCCCAAAGCCAAAGCGGGAAAACGCTCTTCGTCCGGTGGCTCGAAGCAGAGTTCGACCGCACGAGTCAGATCGAGCCGAGGGGCCACGCCCTCGTAGCGCTCGGGGTACGACAAGGCGTATTGTATCGGAAGTTTCATATCCGGGGGACTGAGCTGGGCAATCATCGACCCATCGACATATTCCACCAGCGAATGCACGATCGACTGCGGATGGATCACCACATCGATTTGCTCCGGCGGAAAGCCGAACAACCAACGGGCCTCGATGATCTCCAGGGCTTTGTTCATCATCGTGGCCGAGTCGATGGTGATTTTGTCGCCCATTTTCCAGGTCGGATGGGCCAGTGCGTCGGCCACGGTGGCCTGAGCCAATTGTTCCGCGTCGTGGTTGCGAAATGGCCCACCGCTGGCGGTGAGAACCAACCGCCGCACCTGATCGCTCCGACCGGCTTGCAGGGCTTGAAACAGCGCGCTGTGCTCACTGTCGACAGGAATGATCGGCGTGCCACGGCGTCCGGCCAGGTCCATCACCTGTCGTCCGGCCAGCACCAGGGTTTCTTTGTTGGCCAGTGCGACGGTTTTTCCCGCTTCGACGGCTGCTAAAGTGCCCAACAGCCCCGCACTGCCCACAATGGCGGCTAGCACGACGTCGATTTCCGGATCGGTAACGGCCTCGGTCACCGCGTCGGGGCCCACGGTCCATTGGCAGCCGGGGGGCAGGCGGTCGGCGGGAAATCGTTCGGCGGCCGCTGGATCAGTAACAACCACGCGGCTGGGCGAAAACTCGGCTGCAAGCTCTGCCAGCGTTTCCACTTGCGAATGGGCCGTGAGCACCGCCGCGCGGAATCGTCCTTGGCTGGCAGCAATCACCTCCAACGCGTTGCGGCCAATGCTGCCCGTGGCCCCAAGCACCGCGACATGACGCACGTCAGAATCCATGGATGGCCTGAAAATGATTCGATTCGCGCAATGAGTGAATGAACTGAACGAACTGTGTTATGGAAGGTGTAGAAAAAAGCTATGCCAGCCGAAGCGATGGTGGTCCGACCAACCACAACGGGCCGTCGTTCCGATCCGCTGCTGGCATCCTTTCCAATGGCATCTACCGTTTCGACGAGTGGCACCCGTAAACGTGCGATAATCGAACAGGAACCGATCGCGGCAAGGGAACCTGCTTCAAGGCGATACGTGCGGCTCGACCCAACAGGGCCCCAGCCGGACGTGCTCCCTGGTCGCGCGGAGCCAACCACACACAACCGGTCTGGCAGGCGTCGAAGGTAGCGAAACGGCGCGAAAACAACCAGAACAATCGCTACGAATCGCACGTAGTGGGTTGCACCAGGCGTTCCCTGCACGCGGCCGATGCGACTCTCGGGCCCGACACGACCATCGCGGGCATGCTCCCAAAGCAAGCCACACGGCACATTGCTCTGGCAGGCGCGCGGCGCCTGTGGCGATAAGGCGACAAGCAAAGCGGGCCACACGCCGGCATTCTATGTCGGTCGTCGATACTGAAACAAGCCGGTCGGCCAGGGTGGCGGGCGGCGGATATCGTTGTCTCAAACCGGTTTGC
>WGDQ01000570.1 GCA_015493185.1 Planctomycetaceae bacterium | reverse complement strand
CTGTTTCTACTTCGCTTGCTTTGCTACCAACGCCGATTGGGTTGTCGGCCGTCGAGGCGGCGTCTTCATCGGTACAACCCGGACACACGAGCTTTTGGATTTCGCCTGCAACGGCCTCGGGGTTCTCGAACATCAGGAAGTGCCCAACGCCTTCCAGTTCGGTGAATCGCGCATTGGGCACACGTTGGGCCAACTCGCGTCCCATTGCGGCAGTGGCGATCGGGTCGCCCGTGGCCCAGATGAATTGCACGGGGGTATCGCTTTTCTCGAGCGCTCCCAACCAGCGGTCGCGATGCACGTAGCGTTCCCGCATGTAGCCGCCGATGGCCGGTATGCGGTGCGCTCCGTGCTGGTAACGCATCAGCTCGTTCATCACCACGGCGTCTTCATCGCTCAGCGTTTCCGGTTGCTGCATCAGCGATCGTAGTGCCGGCACGTAAATCGGCTCGAAGTCGCCACGACAAAGCTCGATGGCCTCGTCCAGCCGGTCGTTGCTGGCCAGCATTTGTTGGAATGGCGTGATTTGTGCCAGCCATTGCAACATGCTGCCATTGAGCAAAGATGAGCTTTTGATGCGAAAGCCGAGACGCCCTTCGTTTTGTCGGGCCAATAGCTCGCAGTGAACGCTGGTGCCCATGTCGTGGCTGATAACATGGGCCGCATCGATCTTGAGTTCTTTGGCCAGGGCTTCGACCAGATCGGCCTGATCGAAGAGTGAGTAGCTGAAAGCCTCGGGTTTGTCGGAAAGGCCGAACCCGAGGAAGTCGAACGCCACGCGTCGGCCATTGAGCGCAAGCCGCTGCATCACGGCCCGCCAGTCGTAGCACGATGTGGGAAAACCGTGCAAAAACAGCAGGGCCGGTCCTGTACCGCGCTCGTAGACGAAGATTTTCCGATCGCCCACTTCCACGTGGTAGCCGGCCCTATACCACTGGATCGTAGGCGGCGAAAAGCCGTCGAGCGGAATCGTAATGCGTCGGCGAGGTGGTTTCATAGGATCCGCACAGTTGGTCCTATCGTACCGTATGGCGCGATTGTGGCAAAGGCGTCGGCAGTACGAGATCTCGATTTCAAAACGTCCCAAGCGTATTGGCCCCGGAGGAATGCATGAGACGCCTCGTTGGGCCGCGGCCGGGGAATTGCCGGAACCCATCAACTCTAGCCTAAATTCTCACCGTGGTATAACAAACCGTCCTTTGTCGTAAAGTTTTCCGCACCGTCGATAAAACGCCCCAATGCCTACCTCACGCTATCTCACGGCACCGCCGGCCAGCGACCGGCTGCCGCCGGGAATTCCCTATATCGTCGGAAACGAGGCCGCCGAACGGTTCAGCTTCTATGGCATGCGGGCCATCTTGGCCGTGTTTATGACACGGTATTTGCTATCGCCGGATGGCCAGCCCGATTTCATGTCGGAAGCCGAGGCCAAGGCCTGGTATCACACGTTCGTTTCGGCTGCTTACTTTTTCCCGCTCCTCGGGGCATTGTTGGCCGACGTGTTTTGGGGAAAGTACCGCACGATTTTGCTGCTCTCGTGCGTTTACTGCCTGGGGCATTTGGCATTGGCTGTGAACGAAACACGGCTTGGCTTGGCCGTGGGGCTCACGCTCATTGCCATGGGCTCTGGGGGAATCAAGCCCTGCGTGTCGGCCCACGTGGGCGACCAGTTCGGGCAGTCCAACCAACACCTGCTGGAGAAGGTGTTCGGCTGGTTCTATTTTGCCATCAATCTCGGATCGTTCGCCTCGACGTTGCTCACACCGGTGTTGCTCGAGCATTACGGACCTCGCGTGGCGTTTGGTGTGCCCGGCGTGCTGATGTTGCTGGCGACACTCACCTTTTGGCTGGGGCGATACCGGTTTGTCCACATTCCGCCGGGCGGCAAAGACTTTCTGCGCGAAGGCCTCGACCGCCGAACGTGGCAGAGCGTGGGGCGCTTGATGGTGCTCTATCTGTTCGTGGCCGTCTTTTGGGCGCTGTACGACCAAACCGGCTCGGCTTGGGTGCTGCAAGCGCAGAAGATGGACCGCCGGCTATTGGGCGTCGAGTGGCTCGAATCTCAGATTCAGGCCGTCAACCCCATTATGATCATGGCGTTCATCCCGTTATTCGCTTATGTGGTTTATCCGGCCATCGGCACGGTTTATCGTCTCACTCCACTACGAAAAATCGGGATCGGCTTTTTTCTTACAGCGGCATCGTTTGCCGTTTCGGCCGTGATCGAACATTGGATTGTCGTGGGCATGCGCCCCAATATCGTTTGGCAGTTGGTGGCCTATGCCATTCTCACGGCTGGCGAAATCATGGTTTCCATCACATGCCTGGAGTTCTCTTATACG
>WGDQ01000569.1 GCA_015493185.1 Planctomycetaceae bacterium | reverse complement strand
TTTTTCGACCAACGGGGTTTCCTCGAAGTGGAAACCCCCCTGCTCTCGGCCGACACGGTGGTCGATGCCTTTATCGAACCGATCGGCGTCGAGCGGCGCACGGCTGCGGACCCCGTGCCGGCAAACGATGGCGTCGACCGCGGCGAATCGGATGCTCGCCGACCGGCCTGCTGGTGGTTGCAAACCTCGCCCGAGTTCGCCATGAAACGCCTGTTGGCTGCCGGTGGCGAGGCCATTTATCAAATCACCCGCGCGTTCCGTCGCGGCGAGCGCGGCGCGTGGCACAATCCCGAGTTCACCATCGTCGAGTGGTATCGCGTTGGCGACGACATGTCCCGCGGTATGCAGCTTTTGTCTGATCTTTGCCAGGCCTTGCTCGGTCGACCGCCCGCAGAACACGTTTCGTACCGCGAGGCCTTTGATCGCTGGGCCGGCATCGACCCGTTGCAAGAGCCGCTTGCCCGCATTCGGCGGCGGACCGCTGAGCTGGGCGTGTGCGTTCCCACGGGCATCGACCCGGCCGACCGCGATGCGTGGCTCGATGTGCTCTTAACCGAGTGTGTGGCCCCGCGCTTGGGACGCGAACGGCCGACCATTCTTTACCACTATCCGGCCAGTCAGGCCGCACTGGCGCGGGTGGTCGACGGGCAGCCGCCGGTTGCCGAACGGTTTGAACTGTTTGTCGATGGCATCGAGCTGGCCAACGGCTACCACGAGCTGACCGACGCGGACGAGTTGCGACGCCGCATGCGGCAAGCCAATGCCCGCCGCGTTGCCGATGGGCGCCAAGCGCTGCCTGAGCAAAGCCGGCTGTTGGACGCCCTCGAGGCGGGGTTGCCTCCCTCGACCGGCGTGGCCCTGGGGCTCGATCGCGTGTTGATGATTGCCGTGGGCGCCGGGCGAATCGATGAGGTGATCGCCTTCCCCATCGAACGGGCCTGATCGCTTGCCGCCTGCTGCGGCCGTGGCGAACCGCCCCTGCATACTATCCGCGGCGTGCTGTGAGGCACCCGAGTCGGGGCGTTCCAACTCAAAGCCCCGATTGCCTGCTGATAAGCCCGCAGGCTGTGGCCCACTATTGAGCACGCAGCCGATGATCTCCGACGCCGCGTTGCGCGACGATGGCCTGCGTGCCGACCGGCCGGCTATCGCTGCAACGCGGCTTCCGCGGCCATCGGTTGCTGTGCGATCGACACATCGGCTTGCAGCAGGTGCATGGCTTCCCACGCCGGAAGAAAATCGCGGGCGGAAAGAGTCGTCTTGGCCGGCTTGACGATTTGGGCCCAATCACTCGTGGCCATGATTTCGCGCATCAGTTGGGCCACTTCGGCATCGCCGTGCCGCACGTCGTCTTCCACACGAAGCATGGCCTGTCCGGCCTCGGTGGCGTTCATGCGCTGCAAGGCCAGCCCAAGCTGCCGCCACTGGCGCATGGCCCGCTCGATCCGCTCGGGTTCAACGCCTTCTTCGAGCATGGCTTGCCGCATGCCGGCCACGATCTCCGCCCGCCGGGCTGGCTGCTCGGCAGCATCCAGATCGCGTGCCTCGCGGTGCAGATGGTCCCAGCGGGTTTTCAATGCCAGCAGGGCCCGATCGTCGCCAATGGTTTCGCGCAGCGTGCGATAGATGCGAAAGATGCGAATCCGCGCCGCCGTGTAGCGAATCAAATCGGCACCGCGCGATTCGTCGTCGCTCATCAGCCGCTGATAAAGCTCGTCGTTCACGCGGCGAATTACCGCTGCGGCGCCGCGCTGCGCCGCGGGCGTGGCAATGTCGAGCCGGCCATCGTTCAACCGCTTTCGCAGCGGTGGCCAGAACTGCGAAGTCTCATGAATGGCGTCGAAAATGTCGTCGGGCTCGACCGTGATGCCCAGCTCGGTGGTGGTTTGAATCGGTCCGTCGGCCGCACCTGCACATGCCACGCAGGTGATCGATGCCACGGCGAACGCCCAAAGCGTCTTCATACCGAATCGCCCTCCTCGGTCGCGCACACAAGGCGGCATGCGGGCGGCCGTGTTGCGTGGCAAACCCCCGATTGTCAGGGCCACCGTAGGCTCTGCCGGGTGTTCGCCGCTGGGCACCTGTTGCGTTGTGCCAGTATCTTGCACGAACTGGCCGGTAGCAAACAAGAAAACCGATAACAAGGTGCGCGATCAGCGCGGGCTTATTCTTTTTGTCGGCTGCTCCGGGCAGGCAAACTTGAGCTTCGTCGCCGGCTTTTCCATGGGCGCACGCCCTGCTCCAGCGACACATCGACGAGTTCGCCCGAAAAAGCTTGCCCACCTTGCGGTGTTTCGCATCGACCGGCAGCAGCCGACGGTTCCTGCCCCCCCGTGCAGGCGGTTTTTCAGCTTGCCCGCAAAAGGGCGCCGCGCGGCTACCGGTTGCTCGACCGATGGAAGTGCACGTGATACCAGCGCCCCTGACGACGATGCCAGATGCGTGTTTCTTCGAAAACGGACGTGGCGGGCGTGCCGTCGCGATCGACCCACTGATCGAGCCGCACATAAGTAACCACTGCCGCGTGTGGCCCCAGCATACGAACCTTTGGTGCGGTGATGGTCGTTTGCCGGGGTGTCGACGACCCCTGAAGCTCGAAGTAATAGCGGTGGAAGTCCATGCCTTCGACAAGCTGTCCGCGGGCCTCGGGCTCGAACGCCGAGAGGGTCGAATCGCAAAGCTCGGCGTAGGTTGTCCAGTCGCCTTCAGCAATGCTCTCCAGCAACCGGCGGCTCAACGTCAGCAGTTCGGTCGTGGCATCATCAGCAGACATCGTGATCGGGCTTTCGCGATAACAGTGGAACAACGGGGAAAAGTAAGGAGGGAAAAGAGCCGGCGCGTCAGAACGAAGACGACCGTGCCTCGTGTCGCGGCATGGCTTCGGGCTCTTGCCGTTTTTGTTTTGTGGCGTGTTTTTTTCTCGTTCGTGCTTCTGCTTGCTGCCCGTTGCCCGCTGCCTTGCCGATGAACGCCAATTGTGGTTGGCATCGGTTTCGGTCGGCGCTGAATTGGCCCGGCGCTGATTTCGTTTGCCGACAACTTTTCGATCAGCGCTGATTCCGGTAGCCGCCGCTTCTGCCGATTGCCGAATGTTTGTTTGGGCCCGACTATGTTGTGGGAGGCGGCTCGTCCTTCGGCGCAGACAGAATGCCCAAGGCGACTAGCTTCGCCCGACACTCGTCGCGTTCGCGGCAACGCCGCAAATCAACCCAGCTTTCATCCTGCACGGCCAGAAAATCGTCTTCGGTGGCCTGACTGCGACCTTCGGCGGCAAGTCGTCGCATCAACCGGGCGATCACGCCCTGATCCAACCGGCTGAGAAACATCCCCTCCAGTCGATAATCGACAAAGGCCTGCCACACGAGGGGAAATAGCGGCTGCACGATTTGCTGCCCAATGGTCGTGGCATACTGTCGAATTTCCCATTGTGCGTGGCTGTCCATCCGCAGCGCCAAGAAGTGCAACAGGTTGTGCAGATCCACTTTCCAATAGGCTTCAGTGTAAGTCGAAAGCGGCAGGTCTTTGCGGGCTTGCTCGCGAGCCACACCCTGCTCGAGCCGCCGTTCGTACACGGCCCGGGCTTCTTCCTGAAAGGCGGCTTCTTCGTCCGAGAGCCGGCGTCCGATTTCTACCGGCAGGTGCCCTTCGCTGCCTTGGCGGTTCGTGGTCGATTGCGTGCGCCAACCGTCGGGCGGCGTGCGCTGCGCGGCGTCGATGGCGATCGAGTAGCGGGTGGAATACTCATTCACGTTGGCCGTGCGATGCCGGATCCATTGCCGCCAGCAGTCCATCGGCACCCGCACGTAAAGTTTGATCTCGGCCATCTCGAACGGCGTGGTGTGGCGGTGCCGCATCAAGTAGCGAATCAGGTTCCGGTCGTCCGATACACGCGAGGTGCCTTCGCCATAGCTGACCCGCGCGGCCTGAACCACCGATTGATCGTCGCCCATCACATCCACGAGGCAAACGAACCCATCGTCGAGCACGGGCAGCTTTTTCCACCGTAATTGGTTTACCTGTTCGTCGTTGCTGGGCATGGTTCGCGATCGACTCCTTCAGACGTATCCGGCAGCGCCTCGCCGCTCGCACGAGGGCCAATATCCGCACCGGCTCGACAAGGCCCCTGGCAAATACATCCCCGACGCCGTGTTGGGCTTGGATCGGTGCAGCGCCACCCTCCGGATTCTCCCGTCGCTGGCAGCCAGTGCGATTTTTTTCAACGGGCTTCCAGACGATTCGAGGGGACCCGCGCGGCGGCGAGCCGCCATTCTAACCACTTGCCGGGGTTGCCAACACCCGCGCCGGCAACCGTCGCTTACGGCGCGCGGCGTTAGGT
>WGDQ01000568.1 GCA_015493185.1 Planctomycetaceae bacterium | reverse complement strand
TCGATCACCGTGCTGCCGCCCTGAAGATACGTGTCGCCGTTCTTGTGCGGACCGCTGCCCGTGCCGCTCAAGTTCGCCACGCGGCTCGCGTAGTCGCGGCTCGAACGCCACTCGTTGGTCACGTCGAACAATGCCGTGTAGATGTCCGGCACGTTCAACCGACCGCCGATCAGCAGGTCTTCGCCACCGTTGCCGTCCAGCGTGTCGGCCCCCAAGTGGCCGTAGAGCACATCGTTGCCCTCGCCACCGAGCAAAACGTCCGCGCCGTCGTTGGCCAGCGTGCCGCCTACCAAAAGGTCGTCGCCACCTCCGCCGTCAAGCCGGTCGGCGCCCGGGCTGCCGAACAGCACGTCGTCGCCTTCGCCGCCGTAAAGTTCGGCCGTCGTGGTGTGCAGATAGTCCGCCACCAAAATGTCGGCCGACCCCTTGCCGTCGGCAATCACGCGACCCGTCACCCCCGTGATTCGCTCGATCGTGTTGATAAACACGCTGTCGTAAATCACGTTGACCAGGAAAACCTCGCCTGGCTGGCCGGAGAAAAAGAACACCGCGTCCAGCCCGTCGGTGCCGCCATACACCAAGTTCACCAGCGAGGGGTCGTTCGCGTCGGGCAGCAGGGCCCAACTGGTCACGTTCACCTGCTGGCTTGCCGGTGTGCTCACGCCACCGTCTTTGTCGGTGGCCGTAACCAGCACGTTGAAGTTGCCCAGCAGGTCGAAGGCGTGCGTCACCTGCATGCCGTTGGGCCCCGTAACCGACTCGTCCACCGTGCCGTCGCCGTTCCAGTCGATGTCGAACGTAAACCCGGCCGCCTGGTCTGAAAGCGAGGCATCCGTGGCCCACAGCGTAAAGGTCGCTTCGTAGCCCGGCACCAACACGTCCGGCCCCGACAGGCCCGCCTCCGGCGCCACGTTAGCCACTTCGACCTCAACGGTGCCCGTGTCGGCAGGCGCCGACTCTCCCTGAACGTATAGCATCACATCGATGCTCACGGGCTGTTGCGCATCGTCGCTGGGTGTCCACGAAATCAGTCCCGTGTTCGGGTCGATCGTGGCCCCCGCCGGAGCCGAGGGCCCCAAGCTATACACCAGCGGATACCCACCAGGATTGCTCGCCTGCACCTGATATGTGAGCGATGCCCCCTCGTTGGTTGCCGGCGGATCGTCGGGCAATAGCAGTGGTGAAGAGCTGTCGTCGTCTAGAATCGTGACCACGCCCACCGCGTCCAAAATGTCGGCGCCCACGGCGTTCGAAAGCGTCACGGTAAACATCTCGGTCGGCTCTTGGACCGTATCGCCGAGCACCTGAATCAAAATGTCCTGCTGCACCACACCCGGCTGGAACAAGAGCGTGCCCACCCGTGCCGTGTAGTCGCTGCCGGCCGTGGCCGTATCGTCAGCCGTGGCATAGTTCACGGAAACAATCGACGCCACCGGTTGCGAGAGCGACACGGGCACGCGAACGATCGTGGCTGCCTGCTGCCCTTCGGTTATCGAGACATCGCCGATCGAGAGCATCGGCGTTCCGCCACCGCCGCCGGGCATGTCGTCGTCGAGAATCGTTCCCTGCCCGCGCGACTTGGTAATCACCGCGCCCTGCGCGTTCGAAAGGTCGACGAAAAAGATCTCGTCGTCTTCGTCCACCGTATCGCCGATAACGGGCACCACAATGGTCATCTGCGCAACCGTCTGGCCCGGAGCCGGCACAAGGCTCAGCATCCCGCTGGCCGATTGGTAATCGGTTCCCGCCGTGGCCGTGCCGTCCGACGTCTGATATTCGACCGTCACAACCGGGCCACCAGCCACAAGCCCCTGGGCCGTCACTGTAAACACCGCGTCGGTCGTTCCCGCGTTGCCTTCCACAATGGTCACGTCGTCAATCTGAATGGTAGGCTGCGACGTGCTGACCACGCGTTCCAGCGCCCCGCGGTCCTTGAACACGTTGGCCCCCAACCCCGGCGGAGGTGGTGTGGCCGGATCATCTTCCCGCGTGCGACCAAAGCGGTCCAAGTCGGGCGCCACGATCGGCGAGGGCAGAATTCCCAACACCGATAGCACATTGGCCAGTTCGGGCCGCTCGAGCAGCGACTCGATCGAACTGTCGATCGCCTGCGACCCCTGCTGCAAGTTGAAGTCGCCGGTCGCCGCACTCACAAACAGCGGATCGGCCGCTCCCAAATCCAGCGGGAAGCTGCCCAGCGAAGTGCCCACCACGTTCGTGGTATTGTTCTGGTAAACCGTTCCACCCACGACGGTCGAGGCACTGCTCGGATCGACCTGAATACCGGTTGTGAAGTTGGCCACAATGTTGTTGAGCAGCGTCGGGCTGGCGTTGTTTTTCACATCAATGCCCACGCCCAAGGGCGACGCCTGCCCGTACAGCGTATTGTTCACAATGCGGCCGAAGGGCACGGCAGAAACGGCGGCGTCGGCCGGATCGCCATTGCCGCCGAACTCGATTCCGCCCAAACCGCCGTAGGCGATCACGTTGTTCTCGATCGTGATGCCCGGCACCAGTCGGGCGTTGTTCAGTTCCGGCAAAATGCGCACCGCTCCTGGGTGCGTGGTGCCGGTTTGCGACGACTGGTCGGCTGCCACGCGAATGCCGTATTCGGCCGCATTGGTGATCGTGTTCGACTGGATGAAGAGCTGACCCGGCTCGCGAGGAAGATTCGTATCGCCGCGCCGTTCGACATAGCTGATATTGAGCCCCACCGGCTGGCTTGCCACCACCGGCGAAGTAACCACCACATCGGTCGTAAACACCAGCGGATCGCCGCCGGCCGGATTGTCGTACGTCAGCTCCACGGTGAATGCCGTAGCACCCGAATCCGGTGGCGTTACCAGCGCCACGTAAACGCCCGGCAGCACCGGGGTCAGCGTTTCGCTCGTCCATGGCGAGGCGAAACCAAACGCATCGCGGAAGTCGCGGTTCAGCGGGTTGGTCGACTGCCACAGCTTCACTTCCAGCGGGGCATCGTCCACTTGCACCACAATGGCCGAATTGCCGACCACGTTCCACGTAAACTCGGGCAGGTCCGCGCCGGCCACCACGGCGTTGTAGAACGAAGCCACGTTGTCCAGCGCGCGATCGTCCAGCCCATGGCCGGTGTTCGGCGTGTAGCGCAGGTACTTCACGCCCGGCAAATCGTCGAAGTAGAGCTGGCTCGAGTCGGGCACAAAGAACTCATCGCCCGTCGAGTTGATCAGATACTTCGGAATGTCGGCCAAACGATCGCGATACGTATACGGATCGACGATCGTCAGCAAAGCCTGGCCATCGGGCGTCCGGAAGCGGTCCGGCAAGTTGCGCTGGACATAATCTTGAAGCGCCACGGAAAAGCCGTCGATCGTGCCCACGGTCACGCCCTCGTAGTAGGCGCGGTGGTGCTCGATCTGCTCGTTGAAATTCAAGAAGTCGAAAACCGCCGGTGCGATACCGATCACACGCTGATCGGCAGCGGGCAGACCCTGGTCGACTGCCGCGGTAAGCCACGTGGTCCACCCTCGCTTCGAACCACCGGTCACCACAAACTTCAGATCGGAGTTCCCCAGAAACTGCTCCGTGGCATCCATGGCCGCAAAGGCGCTCTTCACCATCGGCAGCAGCAAGGGCCACGTTGGGTCGCCCGTGTCCAGAAACTTCTCGAACGTGAAGGCGATGGCCGCATCTTCGCTCAGGGGGCTCGGCTCGCCGGCGAACTGCAACGGCTGGTTGGGCACCGTGGGCAATACCACCACGATCGAACCGGTGGCGATCGCCATGTCAACCAGTTCCTGGTCAACCGTCGTGGGCGGAGCCCCGCCGTTCGAACCGCCACCGATTGCCAGAATCACCGTGTCCGGATTCACCGGCACACCCGTGGGCGTCACAATTTGCAGCCAATGATGCCACACATTGGGCGTCACTTCCGCCGGCGTGCGCCACGTTTGCGACGTCAGATTGATCACCGTGGCCGTATAATCGGCGCCGTTGATCACAGAATCCACACTCCAGGCAAACGATGGATCGGCCGCGTTCACGTAGTCGTCCAGCGCCGAAAGCGGCGTAATCGCCGGCGGCGGATCGACGCCCGCGTCGGCCACGCTGAACAGCTCGACCCGGTTATCGGTGCCCGTGGTCTGCGCTGTCACCTCGAAATCGTCCACACCGTTGATCACCGCGGCCAGCGTGTTGGCCACGGTCACGCTGCTGTCGCTTGAGCTGAACGGCACCGCCACGTTGCCCGGCGCCACACCGCCAGCCACGTCGAACTCGAACACCACGGTCCGCTGACCGTCGTTGATGAAGAACGTCTGGCCATCGAGCAATTCATTGCCCGCCGGCGCCGACATGTTGAACACGTTGGCAAATCGTTCATTGGTATCGAACGTGGCGAACTTGGTGATAAAGGGAATCGTCCCTGAGATTGCGGCCGCTACCGCGTACGGCGTGCCCCGGCGAATCTCCAACTGGTATGGGCCAATCAACGACGGATTGATGTCCGGGGTAGGATCGCTGGGCACGACAAACGTACTGCTGTCACCCACCGTGGCGGCCGTTACCATCTCGCCACGCTCAGCGAACCCGATGATCACATCGTCGATATACACGCCTTCGAAGTTGTTGTTCTGCCCGCGCTCGCGGCTGTTCAAGTTGCCGAATTCGTTGCCCGGCAGCCCTGCCTCATCCACGGCACCAGCCGTCGAGAAATCGAACCGCAACCGCAGATTGTCGAGCCCCGCATAGTTGCCCAGCGAAATACGGGCCTGGCGCCAACTGTTCGTATTGTCGAACAACTCCTGAATCTGCTGCTTCGGATCGAATGAGGCCCGCTCCGAGGCCGACAAAAACTCGGGCAGTTCGGCATCTGTAAATAACGTACTCAGAATCGAGTTGTTCGTGCCCAACT
>WGDQ01000567.1 GCA_015493185.1 Planctomycetaceae bacterium | reverse complement strand
GGCTGGTCTGGATTCCTTTTCTTATCTCGTCTTATCTCGGAGAGCGACGACACCATGCGGTTCCGCCGACATTTTGTAGGTTGGCTTGCCACGGCCGTGGCGTTTCTTCTGACTAGCCTTCGCCCGGTCGTTGCCGAGGTGCCACGAGATAGCGCGCCCAATGGCACGACGAAGTTTCTGCGTCTAGCACGCGACGACAACGGCAACCCTCTCGCTTTGCAGTCGGCCATCGTTCGTTACGCAAAGCCCGACGCGAGCAACGACCGCGACCGTGCCGAATCGGCCGCGGCCACACACGGCAACAATCACAATGCAGGCCAACGCGACAACTTCACCGTCGATTTGATTGCAGCCGTGCACATTGGCGAAAAGAAGTATTTTCAAACGCTGAACCAACTGTTCGACGACTACGACGCTGTGTTGTACGAGTTGGTGGCCCCAAAGGGCACACGAGTTCCCAAAAAAGGTGCGGGCCGAAGCCGACATCCGGTGTCGATGTTGCAGAACGGCATGAAAGACATACTCAAGTTGGAGTTCCAACTCGAACAAATCGACTATCAGCGCGACAACTTCGTCCATGCCGACATGTCGCCGGACGAATTGGCCAAGGCGATGCAGCGCCGCGGCGAAGACCCGATTTCGATGTTCTTTCGCATGATGGGCCGCGCCATCGCACTGCAAGCCCGCCAACCACGGAAAAGAGGCGGTGGAAGCGAATTTTCGTCGCTGCTGGCAATGTTCAGCAAAGATCGCGACCTGGCGCTGAAGCGGCTAATGGCCGAGCAATTCGACGACCTGGAAGGAACCATGAGCATTCTCGAAGGCCCCAACGGCTCGTCGCTGCTGAGCGACCGAAATCAGGCCGCGGTGAACGTCTTGGCCGAGCAAATCAAGCAAGGCAAACGCCGACTGGCCATCTTCTACGGCGCGGCGCATATGCCCGATATGGAGCAACGATTGGCCAAACGTTTCGGGTTGAAGGCCGTCGAGCAACGCTGGATCGATGCGTGGGATTTGCGACCCCGGTCGAAGGAAGCAACCCAAAAAGGCAAGAAATAAACAAAGCGCGTCGATTTCAAACGAGCGGTCTAGGCGAACCGTCTTGTGGGCTCATCGCGTTTGTGCGCTTTGTGCGGCCGCACGTGCAGCGGCGTGCGTACCGGCCAATCCCGCCGGCTTTTGCCCTCGGGCCACACCGGGCTTCGGCACGAAATCGTATAGCTCGATCTGCTCGTGATACCACGTCGAGTCGGCATTGAGCAAATGGCGCTGATGGTCTACCAGCCGATAGCGGCGCTGCATGTCCGCGAGCCACCGATCGAGTGCCGCCTTGTCGCACGGCATGCCCGGTATGCTGTAAACCACGCAGCGCAACGGATGATCGTCGCGGATGGCCGACCAATCAATCGGTCGTGGCCCGCGCCGGTGCCGAGGTGAATAGATGCGTTGGTTGCAAAGATAAATCGCCGAGTGTCCCCATTCGAAGCAGCCGGGAAAAAAGTCGAGTCCCAGGTCGGTTTTGGCGCATACCAGTTCGGCGTCGTGCGCTTTGTCGGTCCAGAGCCATACGGCGAAAGCCCGGTCTTTCCAGTCGTAGATTGTTTTGTAGGGTTGCAAGAGATCGCGCACGATGAAGCCGATACCGATGGCAAACAAGACGACCAGCGCGGCGTGCAACACGCGTCGCCTCGTTTCCAGCGACCGAATCCAGCCGATCATCACCGCGGCACCCAGCCCGGCCAGCAAACAAATGGTCGGGGCCAAATATTGCATGGTGCGGGCGCTGAAGCCGTATGGGTAACGCTGTGCGGCCGCGGCAACCAAGGCCAGCGCCATGGGCAACAGCGCCATGGCCACAATCACTCGGCGTCGGTGCCGCCAAAGAAAGACGATGGCAACCACGAACCAGACCAGTGTGAGTGTGCTGCCGCCGTTTTTGCCGCCAGCAGGATAGGCGAACATGCGGCCCGTGTGGGCTTCGGCAAGCCAGGCCATTAATCGCAGCGGCTGTCGCCAAGGCGGAAACGCCAGATCCCAGCACGCTTTCATCGACGAGGCGAATTCGCGCTCGTATTGCGCCGCCACAACGCCGAAAAACACCACACCGAAGCTGGCAACCAATAGCACATTGTAGGCAAACCAAATGCACCAGGCCGAGCGTCGCCGCTGCTGCCAAAGTGGTGCGAGCAGTGCCAGACTAATGCCGCCGGCCACGAACACCGCGGGCAGGCTCAGTCCAATGGCCAGTGGCACCACCGCTGCCAGCGTCACCAACCAGCCAATTCGGCGGGGAGCCCGCCACCACTCGATCGCTAGCGCCAACAGCACCAGCGCCACGAAAAGGTCGATCGCGTAGGCCTTCACTTCGCCACCGTGCCGGATCGGATAGTAGGCCACAGAGAACACCGCCACGGGAAACAATCGGGCCGCTCCCGACAACAATCGCGAAGCAACGTGCGCCATGAGTACAACGCTCAAAATGCTGCACACGGTCGGAAACAGCCGCAGCGTCCACTCGGTAAAGCCCAACAGTCGGACGACGCTCAGTTCGACCCACAAAAACAAGATGGGCGACACCTGATGGTATTCGAGCGGCCGCAACAAGTCGGCATAGCCCCGTTCCAAAAAGTTGGCCGCGATAAAGGCCTCGTCGCCCCACAGGGGAAATCGCAACAGATAACGCACCACACGAACCGTGATGCCCAAGGCGACGAGCGCCCACAGCCATTGCTGCACGCGTTGCGATGTCGTGCAGCCGTCTAGTTGATCGATCGACAAGGGGGCGACTTTAGCGTTGCTTTCAGGTGTTGAAGCCGGTCCCTGTCGGCAAGCAATGTGGTTTGCTTCTGAGGTCGCGCCCTCCCGAAGGGTTCGGCGCCGCCAAACTGGCAACGAGATGGGCGCCGGCGCACCGCGTAGCGCAGCCGATACCCGGCGCAATGCCCGCCCAGCACGCGACAGCCTGAACGATGACTTGGAGCCGCCGGTTCGTTGCTCTTCTGTCTCGGCAGACGCCAGCCGCGGCTTCGATGGCGTGGCTGCTTTCGAGGTGTGTGCATCCTCGTTGTTCTGTTCGGTCTGCCCAAGACGACCGTCGATCCGTGGCGCCATAACAAGAGCACTCGCGAAAATTGCGTGATAAGGATGGAAAAAACTCGGCGGCGTCGCCAGACGCGGAGCGCCAGCCTATTTCTTTTCACGAAACCATGCAGATGTGTCTAACGCATCGGTCTCACTCGTCTCGATATGTCCCAGCAAAAGACCGATGACGAAACGCGTATTTGGCACGCTCGGCCGACCGTTTGTCTTGATCGCTGCTCGGGCGTCTCCACCGGTAGCTCGTGTGTTTTTCGGTAGGCGGATTGCCTC
>WGDQ01000566.1 GCA_015493185.1 Planctomycetaceae bacterium | reverse complement strand
ATGTGCATTGTCGGCGAGCCGATCATGTTCGAAACGAGGTGCCGCTCGTCGTGAAGCATTGCTTCTTCGGCATCGAGCATGCCGGCGGCCATCGCATAACCCACCGGCGAGTGCGACACGGTGCGATGCTTGATGCGGCCGCGCTGGCCAACGAGCAGAATCATGGAGTCGCCCACATGATAAGGTCGGGCATGGTCGTGGTTCAGCTCAACCGCCGCCAGCGTGGTAGCTGCCCCGATGGCCAGCGAACTGACGGCGCGATTGGCATTCTCGAAACCGTCGAGAATGGCGTCGCGAAGCGGCATGCCGGCCACAGCGGCCTGTCGAACCGACCTCGCTAGGGCGTCTACGGCCAAGCGCGAAGCTTGTCGTCCGCCGGGTTGTCCGCCCATGCCGTCGGCAACCACAAGCACGGCGGCTTCGTCCTGCACCGGGATAACTGCGGCACAGTCTTCATTGGGAGTGGTTTTCTCTGGCGCGCGGGCCGAAAACACCGCCACCGTGCCGATTGGCAACGACAGCGACTGTGGCGTTTCGGCACCTTCACACGGCCGGAATCCATCCGACCCGAAGGGTGTTCCGTCGATCGTCGAAACACCTCGGGACACGGCTTACCCTCCACGGCACTTCGAGTTACGCACGCACGAGCCGGTAACCGCACGCAGTTTCGCGATTGGCCGATCCATGCACAATCGTAGCAAACGCCCGGGAGGGTTGTCGTTGTGAGTTGGCCGGGGAAAGTAGGTGTGTGTCTATAAGTTGTTGTTTTGTTTGGCCTTGCGTTTGTTTTTGTGGCAGCCGTTCTGGGGGCGATTGCTATGCGACGCGGCCGCGACAGCCGGCGACGCCCGATTTGGCAAGTGTCCGAGAATTGCCAGTCTTCGTATGTCTTTTTGTGGCCGAGGCTTCTTATTTTTCGGCCAGGTCGCCAGCGTGCTGCTGGATTTTGCGAATGGCTGCGACGATTTCGTGCATATCCTGTTCGTCGCCGAGCAGCGCGAATTGGGGGATCCAGTAGGTTTGCCAAGCGGCCCGGTCTGTTACCGGAAACTCGGCCTTGAGAAACGAGTGCGGCTCGGCCGCCTGGTCCGGACAAAGACGCTGTTTGTAAGACCCGTTTTGGAACATATCGAGTGCGTGCACGGGCGGATAAGCCGCTTGGTTGGGAATGCCTTCGGCCTGCATGGCTTCGATGAATCGCTCGGTTGAAATGCCGGCGAAGGCCGCTGAATCGACATGGAAAATATAGGCATAATGTCCGTTTCGACCGCATCGCGGGTCGAGCCGTTGTGGGGTGATGCCTTCCACGTCGGCCAGCAGCTCGTCGAGCAAGCGTGCGTTTTGGTGCCGTCGAGCCGTTTGCTCATCGAGCCGGCCGAGTTGCACGTGTAATATGGCTCCCTGCCATTCGCTGAGCCGATAGTTCGATCCGTACATGAAGTGGCTGTAGAACCATTCGCCGGGGAGCCGGCCGCAATCGTGGACCGAGCGAATTTTGCGTTCCACATCAGCGTCGTTGCAAATGATCACACCGCCTTCACCGGCGGTCATCAGCTTGCTTTGCTGAAAACTGAACGTGCCGGCCACGCCCACATTGCCGACGCGCTTGCCCTGAAACTCGCTGCCGTGGGCGTGCGCGCAGTCTTCAACCAGCAGCAGATTATGCTTTTCGGCAACCGCGGCCAGGGCCTCCAAATCGGCCGGGTGCCCGCCCATGTGTACGGCGATGATCGCCTTGGTGCGCTCGGTAATCGCACGTTCGACGAGTGCGGGATCAAGGCAATAGGTGTCGGCCGTCACATCGACCATCACGGGCATGGCCCCAGCAAACAGCACCGCGCTGGCCGTGGCAACAAACGTGTAGTCGGGCACAATCACTTCGTCGCCCGGGCGGATGCCGATGGCGGCCAACACGATTTCGAGGGCATGGGTTCCATTGGTGCAGGCGATACCGAATCGAGCTCCGTGAAACTCGGCGAATGCCTCTTCGAACGCCTTGGTGCGCGTGCCGGGTGTTCGCCACCATACGTTGCTTTCCAGCACTTCGTTAACGGCCCGGCGTTCTTGGTCGTCCCATATCGGCCAGGAAGGGAAGGGTTTCGTCTTTGCGGGTGAGCCACCCAACAATGCCAGCATGCTCATGTCTTCTGTTCTGGTGCGAATTGTTCGAGGGGAAATGGAAGAAGGAAACCAATCTTTCGTGGTTCGGACGCCTGCGCGAGGCCCCCGGTTGGCCCTGGATGCACGACGCCCGTTCGAACCATTTGCATCAGTCTAAAGATTCCGCGTTTGCACACAACCGACCCAAATGCGGCGGCAAGTCGAAGTGGCCATTTGGTCGAGGCGTTTCACAGGTATTGGTTCGTGAACTGCCCGTTCCATCGGCCCGAGTGTTTGCCTGCCACACATGGGTCGGTTGGATGCGGCCATGTGCTGACCTGAGGTTGTCGCGCTGCGCTTCTTAGCAGCTTCGCGGTCGAACGGCTTCGCGGTTGCCGGGACCGGCGGCCGACTACGAACGCCTGGCCTTGCGGCGGCGAGCCAGAAGGCCAATGCCGCAGAAGCCCATGGCCGAAAGCAGAATGCTGCTCGGTTCGGGAACGGTGGCTGCTGTAACGCGGAATTCGAAGTTGTCGAGAAACGACTTGTCGAGTCCTGCCTGCACCATTCCATTGCCCGGATCGGTATAGGTGCGGAAGTAGAGATAATCGAGCATCGAGATAGAACTGCTGAACGATGCTCCGGAAACAATCGTGATGGGTGTGTTGCCGGCGTCGAATTCCTTGGTGCTCAGGTTGGCGTCTTTGGTCCAAAGAAGGTCGAACGTTTGGTTCACGAAATCCAATTCGATGTCGATGTGATCGAAACGGCCGGGTGACCACGCTACGGGCTGGCTATTGTAGGTACTGCCGTCGAAGTACACCATTTCGGCCAGACTGGCGTTGCCGGGATCATGGTCCGAGAAGCCGATCATGGCACCCGGGGCAGCATTGGTGCCACCAAAGCCAAGCGTGAAGGCGGGCACATCGTTGAAGACCGTGTCGAACCCGGTGTTTGGAATGACCGTTCTGCCAGGGCAAATGTCGAACCCGATCGAGGCCGATTGCAACGCTGTGCTGGGCGCGATTCCCAGATCGTCAACTCCTAGTTCATAGCGAACCGACATGTCGTACGTTCCGTCGGTACTGGGAGAGATCGCCCGGAC
>WGDQ01000565.1 GCA_015493185.1 Planctomycetaceae bacterium | reverse complement strand
GGTTTCTGATGACGCGCAACAAGGTGGGTGATTTCGCGCGATTCGAGGTGGTCGACCCCGCGCTGCAAGGGTCGGCATCGACGGCCGAGGCGGTGCGGCTCGATGCGGTCATTGGTCCGGACGAACGGCCCGAGATCACGTTCCGGCAGGTCGATGCCCGCTGTGTGAATTGGCGCGATTTGCCGCAGTGGTTTGTGGTGTACGAGCCGGTGCTCGGTGAGCGAATTGTTTGCCGTTTGCCGCCGGGGGGTGCCGATGGCCCTCGGCGCGTGGAGCAGGAGCAAATGCTGCTGGCCGCGTGGCGCGAAAAGGGATTGGGCGAAGCGCGGCTGCTGCCGTGCCGGCCGCTTCTCGAGGTGTTGGCCGACCTGCGCGATCGCATTGCGCATCGCACGACGGCCAGACAGGAAGCGGCCCGGGCGCTCGCGTTGCTCCGCATCGCGCAGCAGCGAGCGACTCGATTGGCCGAGCCATCGCTCGATGCATGGGATCGTCGTCGGCAGTTTCGCGGGCTGACGAATCGCCTTGAGCAGTTGTTGCAGCTTCCGCGTCTTCGGCGGTTGGTGGTCGAGTCGCTGCGCACGGTGCGGCCACTGGATTTGCAGGGCAATTTTCAGCCGTCCGATCCGCTGTATGTGGTGGTTTCGCGGCGGTTGAGCACGCTAGGACCGCTGACGCTGTTTCGCGTTCGCTGGCAACGCTGGCCCGAGGCACGAGAGGCGGTGGCCGATCTCGATTGCATGATGTTTCGCGACCTGCGACCGCTGCCGAAGTGGTTGATTGTGTCGTCGCCGGAGGGTACCCACCCCGGCCGCACGAGCTCGCCCCGCTTGTTGGCCAATCCGACCCGCGATTTGAACACCGGTCAGCTTGTCGATTTGGCGCGTACGCCGATGGTGGCGCATGCGTACGCCCAATTTTTGGCCAATCGTTGGCAGGCTCGCTGCGGGCGCCGGCCCCAAGTGTTTGCTTCGGCCTATGCTCAGTTGAACCACCACCCGTTGCAGCCGATTCTCGACGCGCGGGTCGATCTGGCAGCACGCCCCTATCTGTGGTGTCGGCACAATTCGTGGATCTTGCCTTTGCACCGTGCCGAGGCCGGAACGACGCGCTATTGAACCTGTTGTTCTGGGCCGGCACAGGCGCGCGAATGCCGCAGGTCGGCTGCCCGAGCGAAATGTCTTCAAAATCGCTTTCAGGCCCGAGACTGTGAGCAGGCGATTCATACCAAGGAGGGCGAAGCGGGCCAGTCCTCCTTGGACTGGTCGATGCAGACCGACGACGAGACGGTCGGCTCGCTCGCGATCGAAGCCGGAATTGGATTTTTTGAAGGCACCTTCCTGAGAGCTCATGGCCCGAGCAACTCGAGCGTGGCCCACAAGCTCGGATCGCTTGCAAACGGCAACTCGGGCGAGCAGTTGAACGTTTGCACGCCTAGTTCGGCATCGTGCACGGCGTAGGTGAAGCCGAGCCGCGGGTGCTCTTCGGGATCGAAGCCGGTGAGCGCTTCGGCGCCGATCCAGGCATCGAGCGAGTAGCCGCCCGGCTGTTGGCGGCTGCGCACCTGCACACTGCCGCTGGGAACGGGGCGGGGATTTTCGCGGGCTCGCGCGATCGGCAGAATGCCACCCAGCGGCTCGTCGCGGCGCCGGCCGGCACCGGTGGGCAGAAACAGGAAGTGATGGCAGAAGCGTCCCGCGCGATGAACGGTATGCGTGTCGCGGGTGTCGATCCAAAGCTCCAAACGATCGCTTTCCAGCGGTTTGTCGCGATCGCAAGCGAGCGGTTGCTGTTTCGACTGTACCTGAAGTCGAAAGGCGAGCCCCTGCGGATTCCAGCCCGCTGACAACTGGGCCCAGGCTTCTTGCCCGTCGATCGCCGCACAGTGCGGTAAGCGATGGGCCGCCGTCAGACGCAACCCGCGCGCGGTCCAGCCCGATTTGGTGAAGTGGCAGGGAACGGCAAAGCGAAACAACGCGGTGGCGGGAATGGTTACCTGATTCATGTTCAACCACGGGTTCGGATCAGGGCGTCTTGGTTTTCAGGCAATCGGCGAGTCGCGCTCTGCACGCAACGCTCGGGCGCACTGTCGCCGATCACGCGCATTGTGCGACGCCCCGCTTGCGGGGCTCTGGATTTTGTCGGGCGCTCGTGCGCTGCCCCGAAATGCGTTCTTGCTCCGGTTCTCGC
>WGDQ01000564.1 GCA_015493185.1 Planctomycetaceae bacterium | reverse complement strand
CGCCTGATGCGCGACCCCCGGTGACCCCCGCGATGGGACGACGATCGCCGTATGCAGCGACGACGAAAAAACCTCGTTCGTTGTCGTCCGCCGCGCGCGGGCGCTTGGCCGCATGGCGTCGTGCGTGTTTGCGTGTGCAAACTCACCAAACCGATGAACCTTCGATGCCGTGATCGGCGCAGAAAATCTCCTCGGCCTCTGGCTCCCAATACGCGGCGACGCGGGCCAATGTTCGCAGCACGGCAAACTTCCGGCGCAGATCTCAGCCCGCGGCCGATGTGCGATGCAAAGGTAAGATGTCGACGGACGGTGCGTGACGGGGGGCTGCCAATACAGGTCAAGAGTCTGCAACGATCCGCCGGCGTTCAACCGATGCCCGCCGCATGTGGCCGCACCGCCGGTCGTGCGCGTGACGCTGGGTATGGGAGCCGTCAGAGGTATGTCCCCTGTTATGTCCCCCTACGGAACCGGCCCAGCAAATTCCGCAAGTCGACTCGACGCAGATGCCCCCGAGATCCACGTTTTCGCGATCGGGAAAAATTGGTCCGACCGCTTTGCGCGGGAGGAGCGGAAAGCCGCTGTCGAGGCGCCCCGCGTCGGTCTCAACCACGACCTCGCATGGCTCGCTGAATATCGCGTTGGACGGCCTCTTTTTTCAGCTTCTGTCGCTTGTCGTAGGTTTTGCGGCCGCGGCCGATGCCCATCAGCACTTTGACCTTGCCCCGTTTGAAGTACACCTTCAGCGGCACCAGCGTGAGCCCCTGCTGGTAGGCTTTGTTGGCGAACTTTTCGATTTCGCGGCGGTGCAGCAGCAGCTTCCGGGGCCGGCGGGGATCGTGGTTGAAGCGGTTGGCCTCGGTGTACTCCGGAATGTCGGCCCCCATCAGCCAGACTTCGCCCTGCTTGATTCGACCGTATGCCTCGTCGAGCGATAGTTTGCCGTTGCGCAGGCTTTTCACTTCGCTGCCCACCAGCGCAATGCCGCATTCGAGCGTGTCGAGAATCTCATACTCGTGGCGTGCGCGGCGGTTCTGCGCGATGAGCCGCTCGTTGGAATTGGCCGCCTGCGAGGCCTTCGATTTTTTTCTGGCCGACTTGGACGTGGCTCTCACTCCTTCGGTTCAAAAATCGCGTCGCTCAGAGAGCAACAGAAGCACCGGCCGCATGCAGATTGCTCGATTGCTTCGCCCGAGGTCGCCCCGCCATGCCGTGCGCCACACTCTGATCGGCGTTGCCGACGGTAACGAAGGTCGCACAAAAGCACAAAACTCGACCGGCCACGGTTTGCGTCGTGCGGAATCGGTTGTCGGGCCCCCGGCTTTCCGCCGTCGCTTCGTCGGGGCCGACGACCGATCGCCGCTTGCGGCCGGGACTTCCCCCATATCGTTATATCGGCCACCGCCGATCGGTCCAGCGGTGTCGCGAGCGTGCTTTGGGTGCCAGGCATCGCAGCGGTCGAGGCGAGGCACACCATGTTTACCATCGGCCGGCGGCCACGCGTAGCAACCGGCGTTCCATCCGACGGTTTTTTCGTTTTGATGTTTCTCTTACTTCACCTTCGCGTTGGGGTTCGGCTGCATCGCCGGTTTTTTTGGCGAGCCGTCGGATGCTTGCAGCGAGAGGTCGGCCAAGCGGTGCAGGTGATGGACAAAACATCATCCCATCTTTGCCGATCTTGGCCCAACTGCTAGAGTGGAAATCGCAGGTCGCCCGGGGCCATCGTTTGCAACGATCGCTTGTCGGGCGGCCCCGTTTGTTTATAGGAACAACCTCCCCAAAAAACGGGAAGAGAACAAAACCGCAACCGGCAGGTGTGGCTCTCGCGCAAAGGTGGTCGACGCGCGATGCAGCCGACGCCGGCAGCCCGTGTGCAACCGATGCGGTCGGGAACCGAGTATGTTTTCCGATCGAAACAAAAAAGCGAGGCTCACATGATCATCGTGCTGCGCTGCGTGCCGTGCACGATCGCTCGACTTCGGTTGCTTGGCTGATTTGACGGTTCGATTCGTTGGAAGCATTCATGACCGCCACCGCTAGACATATCCACCACGATGAAGCATCGGCCGCCGTGCACCTGATGGGCACGGTCGATTTCGATGTTGCGCTCGCGTTGCAGCAGCGGTTGGTTTTTGAGCATAGCGGACAGGCCGAACGTCGGATTGCGATATTGCTGTGCGAACATCGCGATTTGATCACCGTGGGTCGCGACGGATCGCGGGCGCACATCCGCCTGGACGAGGCGGAACTTCGTAGCCGGCAGATCGAAGTGCGCTGGATCAATCGCGGTGGCGGGGCCGTGGCCCACCTGCCCGGGCAGTTGGCCGTGTATCCCATTGTGCCCCTTGAAACGTTTCGTATGACGGTGGGCGCGTATCTGGAGCGACTGCATCAGGGGCTGCTCGACGCACTGGATGAAATGCGGCTCTCGGCCGAGCGGCGTGCCGGACGTTACGGCATTTGGGGGCGCAGCGGCCAATTGGCGGCCGTGGGCGTGGCTGTGAAGCACTGGACCACGTACCATGGCGCCTTCATCAACGTACGACCAGCCATGCAGGTCGTGCGTCGGGTCGATACCGATTTTTGGGAGGCGGCCCCAATGAGTTGCCTGGCGGCCGAGCGATCGCGACCGCTGAACATGCACCGGGTGCGTTCGCATGTGATCCGCCGTTTGACCGCGGCACTCGGTTGCCCCCGTTATCATCTCTATACGGGACATCCGATGCTGGCTTGGGCCCGCAACGTACAGAAAGCAGGCAGAAACCGTGGATCCGCTGCCCGTGTTGGCTGAACCCGCCCCGGCGTCGCCCGGCGTGCGGCGTTT
>WGDQ01000563.1 GCA_015493185.1 Planctomycetaceae bacterium | reverse complement strand
TAGCCGCCGTAGGATTGCTGCGCATCGAAACCGAAGCCAACGCCCTGAACTTCCTGCCCGCCAACGGAACCACCCGCACCGACTACCGCCGCATCGAAAGCCGCCTCACCGGGCTGTTACCCGTCGATGTGGTGTTGGAAACGCCGTCCGACTGGCCGTGGGCGAAGCGCATCGAACATGTGCGGCAATCGGCCGCCCGGCTGCGAGCGTGCCCCGAGCTCGATACGGTGGTTTGCCTGCCCGACTTTCTTCGCCCGCGGGCCGAGCGGGCTGGCGAGCAGGCCGCCGCGTTGTTGGAAGATGCCGAGTATCGACGCTCGACCCGCGTGCTGCTCAACGCCGAGGGCACTCGCTGGCGAATTCTGGCCACGGTGCCCAGCCGCCGGTCGTCGCAACTGCTCGAGATCGTCGACGGCTTGAAACAGCAATTGCCGCCTACGGCAACCGTTACCGGACTGGTGCCGCTCATCATGGCGGCTCAAACCGAGGTGTTTCGCGGCCTGTTGAGCAGTTTCTTGCTGGCCATGGTGCTGCTCGTGCCGGTGCTGAGCCTGGCCCTGCGATCGGTTGTTGCTGCGCTGGTGGCCATGGTGCCCAATGTGCTGCCGATCGTTGTCGGTTTTGGCCTGGTCGGGCTGGCCGGTCGACCGGTCGACGCGGCCACGCTGCTCACGGCCAGCATTGCCTTGGGCGTGGCACTCGACGACAGCATGCACCTGATTGCCGCGTTTCGTCGCGCGGCCCGGCAGGTGCAACGCACTGAAACACTCGATCCTCTGCCGGCCGCTGCGGGCACGTTGTCGGCACAACCCGCGCGGCGCGATGTTTCCAACGCGCGAATCGTTTCGCTGGCGCTCAGCGACTGTGCCGCACCGATGATTGCCACCACGTGCATTGCCGGGCTGGGCTTGGGTGTGCTGGCCGCCAGCCCCTTTGCGCCGGTGGCGCATTTCGGCGGCTTGTTGGCCGGCCTGTTGTTGTTGGCCCTGGTTTGCGATCTGGCCGTGTTGCCGTCGCTGCTTTCCACACGCCTGGGCGACGCTTTCCTTCGCCGCACACAACCTGCGGAAACGCCCCATCCCAACGACGCGCCCCGACCGCAAAGCTTCGACCTGCTTGCTGAGAAAACCATGCCCGAGCCGCTTGATTCCGGCCCCGGTTCCGGCCCTGGCGCGAACCCTTCACAGGCTTTGGCAACTCGGCACCAACCGTCCGGCCCTTCAGAGCACGCACCTTACTGAGTGCCCCGCTAAGTGCCGCGCGTGACCGGTTCGTTTCGTGCTCAGAAGCAGCGGACAAAACGCATCTGAGCAGCCGAGACAAACGGTTTTTCCGCAAGAAGTAGAGAACCTGTCCGTTCGCTCTGAGAAGGTGTGTCTTCGAATCGCTTTCAGGCCCGAGATTGTGAGCAGGCGAGTCCGCCTCGGACTGGTCGATGCAGACCGACGACGAGACGGTTGCCTGCGCGCGATCGAAGCCGGAATTGGATCTTGAAGACACTTTCTGAAAAGTGCTGCTCGGTCTTAAAGCGAGCGAATGACCCAGTAGCTCGCGGCGCCCAAAGCGGCGCCCAACGGCAATGTGGTAATCCATGCCAGAAGAATGGCGGCGATCGTTTTCCAACGGGCTTCGCGCGTTGCCATGCCGATGCCGAACAGCGAGCCGCAACTCACGTGGGTGGTTGAAACGGGCAGTCCCAGCCGACTGGCGCCGATCACGATCAGCCCGGTAATCACGTTGGCCGCAAAACCCTGCCCGTGGTTCATGGTCGTGATTCGCTCACTCATCGTGTGGGCTACGCGCCGCGCGCTGATCCAACCGCCGGCTGCAATCAACACACCTACGGCCAGCAAGCTGCGCAAATCTCCGGCCGCCGGCGCCAGCAACAACAGGGCGGCTATCTTCGGTGTGTCGTTCAGCCCGCGAGCAAAACTCACCAGACCGGCCGACAGATAGTGCAAACGGTCTAGCGCATCGGCCGCTTCGATTCCCCACACCCTGCCCTCGTAGCGTCGTTGGCAGTTCGCGGCCTCACCCACTTCCAGTCGCACCCAATCGGCCTCGGGCACCACGGCCACCGTCGCAGCAGCCGGTTGCGACGCGTGGGCTGGCGAAACCAGTTCGGTCGCCGGTTCGCCCACGCAAAGGCACGTTGTTTCGGTCACCCCTAGGCGCCGTCGGCCCCAATGCAAAATGGGATATACCACGGCCGTAATCAGAATCGCCAGCACGGGGCTTGCCAACAGCGGGACGGCAAACTTCTGGCTTAGCAAGGCCAGATCAACCGTGCTACCGGCGGCCACGCCCGCCCCCAACAGCGAACCGAGCAGGCTGTGCGTCGTCGAGATCGGCAGCCCCAATCGTGTGGCCGCCAGCACCGTGAGCCCCGCGCCCAAAGCCACGGCCGAGCCGTACGTGGCCGTGGTCGCCAGCTCGCCGCTCACCAAACCTTTACCGCTGAATCGTTCGAGCAGTTGGTGCGCCAGCACCACGGCGGCCAGCGACCCCAGAAACGTGGTGGACGTGGCCCACAGCAGCGCACGGCGATAATCCGTCGTCCGGCTGCCCAGCAGCGTGGCCACGCCCTTGAAGTTGTCGTTGGCGCCGTTGGCATACGCTAGCAATAGCGCCGCTAGCACCACAATTGTGAGGCTCATCGTTTACATCCTTGTTCCGGTGTGCCGGGGCGTTCTTACACAGGCATTGCACCGCGCGAATCATCGGCCGCACCGTGCGGGTCATCGCCATCGCCGGCCCGGCCGATATCGCGCCGCGGCGCGTGCTCGGCGGCCGGTCTTTCATCATCGCCTGATGGCCCGAGCGAAACCGTGCGATGCCTCACAATTCGCCGGTCAACGTTTCCGGCCACCTCTTTTATTAACTTGCCGCGCAGGTGCCGAACCGGGCCGTGTGCTTCACTCGGCCTGCTGAGGGGCCCAATCGACGAGCCCAACGTCGATGTACTGCCCGCCTCGTGATTGATGGCAGTGTACGGCAATCGTGTTGTTGCCCGGTCGCAGTGCGCCGCGGGCCTCGGGCAGCAGCGGCATCAGCACATAGCCGGTTTTGTAGCCCCGCCCTTTGGCGGCGAGCACGCCGTTGAGATACACCTCGACCGAGTCATCATGATGGATGCGCAGCATCGGCGTTTCGGGCAGGGCCGTCTCGCTCAGTCGAAAATCGCGGCGCAGCCAGATGTCGTCGGTGCGCCAACGGGTGCGCACCACCGCGCCGGGGGTCCCCGCCGTGCCGAATCCGCCGTGGCCCCGTTTCCATTTCGAATCGTCGTAGTCGGGCTCGAACCACCGGCTGCCCGGCTTGCGCATCGTGTAGCGCCAGGTTTGCTCTTGCTGCTCCGAGTCGGGCAGCAGCACGCGCTGCGGCGGAAATTCTCCTCGATTGGCGTCCGCCACCCGCGCGGCATCCACTTTCAGCACGGCCCGGTCGTAGGTCAGCAAACCGTTGATCTCCACTTCCACGTCGGTCAATTGCGTGTACACGGCGGCCTGCAACGCGTGCGATTGGCGCAGCCGGTGCGTTTCGTAAAGCAGCGCCATGTAGCCCAACGTCAGTTGCTCGCCATCGGCCATGCCCTGATAGCTCCACGTTTTGCGGGGCCATGCATGGTCGGGCACGGGCAGCCCCAAACCGCCGAATTCACCCAGCACGTTGGCCCGTTTGGGTTCGGGCGGGTTGGCCCCGGGGCCGGGATATTTGTGCATATCGACCACGTCGCCCACGCCGCGATCGTGCCAACCGCTGGCGCCGCACACCAGCCGCGAGGGATCGAGCCCTTTCACCCACTTGGTCAGCCGCGCCGTGTCGTATTGCCCCCACCCCTCGTTGAACACAACCCACATCACGATCGACGGATGATTGCCGCGCCCCTCGATCAAGCGCCGCAATTCGGCTTCGAACTGTTGCTTGTCTTCCGGCACCTTGCGCACGCTGGGCATGTCCTGCCACACCAGCAGCCCCAGCCGGTCGCACCAGTAGTACCATCGTGCCGGCTCCACTTTCACGTGCTTGCGGCTCATGTTGAAACCCAGTCGGCGCGTGGTTTCCACGTCGTAGCGCAACGCCTCGTCGGTCGGCGCCGTATAAAGCCCATCGGGCCAGAAGCCCTGATCCAACGGCCCGATTTGAAACAGCTCTCGACCGTTCAGCAGCAGTCGTGCGCCCCCGTCGTCGGGCCGCACCTCGATCTTCCGCATCCCGAAATAGCTATCCACCCGATCCACGGTGTTCGAGCCGTCTTGCAATTCCACCCGCAGGTCGTAAAGAAACGGATCGTCGGGCGACCACAACCGCGGCCGCTCCAGCGCGATGTCGATCGTTTCTTCGGCCGCGCCCTCGGCACGCGCCACCTGCTGCCCTTGGGTCAGCACCGTGGCCCGCACGCGGTGTTTCGGCTGCCGCGCCGCGGCCGACACGTCAACCGTCAGCCGCAACCGGCTGCCGTCGACATCGGGCACGATCTTCAGCCCCGCAATGTGCGCCGCCGGCACCGGTTCGAGCCACACCGTTTGCCAAATGCCCGTGGTGGGCGTGTACCAGATGCCCCGTGGTCGCAAGGTCTGCTTGCCATAGGGTTGTGTGCCTTCGTCGGTCGGGTCGAATACGCCCACCACGATCTCTTGAGGCCCCGTCGGACGTAGCGCGTCGGTCACGTCGAACGAAAAACCGTCGTATCCGCCGCGGTGGCTGCCGATCTGCCGGCCATTGATCCACACCGTGGCTTCCCAATCCACCGCGCCGAAGTGCAGCAACACCCGCTTGTCCCGCCACGCCTCGGGTAGTTGGAACGTGCGGCGATACCACACACGCTGGGCCGGCTCCATCACGCCCGAAAGGGCCGACTCCACAGGATACGGCACCAGAATCGTTCGGTCCAACGTCTTGCCGAGCGGTGGCTTCTCGCCCGCCTTGGCATGGGCGAACTGCCACAACCCATTCAGATTCAACCATGCGTCGCGCACCATTTGTGGTCGCGGATACTCGGGCCACGCGTTGTCTGGCGAAACATCGGCCGACCAACGCGTCATCAGCGGCCCTTTGGCCGGTTGCCATGCGTCGTCGGCGGCCGTGGCCGAAACGGCAGCCACAAGCCCCCATGCCAGCCAGGCAGCCACGAGCCGTGTGCCCCCATGCCGACTTGCGCCCCAGCGTTGGCTTTGGTGTCGTTTCATCGTTGAGCAATCTTTCTGTCTTTCTGTGGTTGGTCTTCGAGTCCCGCAACCGTCAAACGTCACGAAAGCAACAACAACGTTGCGCACACACTGTCAGCTCGCACGTCGCAGAAACGATTCTTCGCATCTCCTGCTTTTACTTCTTCTTCTTCTTCTTCTGCTGCTGCTGCTGCTTTCGCGACGTTCTGGAGCATGCATTTTCAGAAATCGCGCGAACCCGATGCGCCTGCTCGCGCGCTGCTGAAGCCACGGTGAACCGGCTGAAAAGGCACCTTCTGAAAGGGAACAAGCTCGCGGACCGTTTTCGGCTTTGCACCCCTGGCGCCGTGCGGGCCATGTCGCAACACATGCAAAAGCACAAAAGGAGCCAAGAGCACAAGAAGAACGAAGCCGCTCGCGGTTCAGTACAAGTGCGGCGCACTTTTGCGCTGCATCGCGCGCAGCGGAAAAAGAGCAGCCTCTATCGTGTAGTCCGCCGGAAGACAATTCAAGGCTCGCCCCCCAGCGCGAAAAAAACGCCGCCTCCGGTTCACTTCGGAAGCGGCGTCCGGCGATTCACAAGAATCGAAAATTTACGATCCGCAAGATTCAGAGCGAACGGACAGAACCTCTACTTCTTGCGGAAAAACTGCGCGTCTCGGCTGTTCCGATGCGTTTTGTCCGCTGGTTTTTATAAGAAAGGATCGCCAAATGACCGCACCGCGGCCGAATCGATTCGTGCAGCGGGGTGCCACGCCATCTGGTGCGCGCGGACGAGGGCAGCCGAATTTGCGCGTGGCAGAATCGTTGGGCGAACCGTCGCGTTACACTTTCTTGCTCAGCCGGTTGGCCAGCCGTTCCAGGGCATGACTGCAATCGGTTTGGCTGATGTGCACTTGAATCAGGCTCATCGCCTCGCGATCAGCCAGTGCGCGGCTGAACGCCCGATCGAACTCATCCTCGGTCCGCACTTCATAGCCGGTGCCGCCGCCCAGCAGCTCGGGCAGTCGGTGGTATTGCCACGGATGAATGTCGTTGAACGGCCCAGGGTGCAGGAATCGCTCCGTGCCATATCCCTGGTTGTCGAGCACGATCACGATAGGCGCGAAACCGTGCCGCACGATGGTCGATAGTTCCATGCCCGTCATCTGAAATGCGCCGTCGCCAACCAGAGTGATTGCCCGCAAATCGGGTCGCGCCACGTGTGCCCCCAAGGTGGCCGGCACGGCAAATCCCATCGACGTGTAGTAGGCCGGGCTCAGAAATTCGGTCCGCTCGTGCGTTACCAACTCCGTGGCGCTGAACAACGAATCGCCCACGTCCGCAATCACGATGGTTTCATCGTCGAGCGATTGGTTGATGCGTGCCACCATCTTTTCAATCGTGATGGGGCGCCCCGGTTCGGCCACAAAGGGCTTGGGCTCTTCACGCGGCGGCAGCGGTCGCACCGGCGGCTTCGGATGCCGCGCGGCCAATGCGCCGATAAAGTCGCCGAGCAGCACGTCGTGATAGTGGTGATGCCGGATGCGAAGCTGTTCGCTCGTAGCATAAATGCAGCGTGCCGGGTCGAGCTTGGCCGTGTAAATGCCCAGGTTGATGTCGGTCATAAACGTGCCGAGCAGCACGATGCAATCGCTTTGCTCCACATAGCGTGTCACCGATTCGCTGCCGATTGCGCCCTCATACAGCCCGATATAGAGCGGGTGCGTTTCGCGAATGGCGCTTTTGCCCAGCATCGTGGCGGCCATCGGTATCTGCGAGGCCTCGGCCAGCGCCAGCACTTTGTCTTGCAGCCCGAAACGATGAATCTCTACGCCCGCGATGATCACCGGCCGCTGGCATTGCGAAATCATCCGCGCGGCCTCGTCGGCCGCTTCAGCCAACGCCTGCGGATCGCTCTTCAGCGGTGAGCGTTCCAGGGTGGGCATCACGTCGGGCTCCACGTGTACCATGTCGCGCGGAATCTCGATATACACGGGCCGCTTGTATCGCGCGCAGGCTTCGAGCACGCGGTCGATTTCTCGGAAAGCCGTTAGCGGGTCGTTCAATTCGGTGCCCGCCACGCACAGCTTCTCAAACACTTCCAATTGCGTGCGGAAATCGCGCACGCGATGGTGCAGCAACGGGTCGTTGGCCCGTTCGCTCAAACCCGGTGAGCCGGTGATCAGCACCACCGGCGACTTTTCGGCATACGCGCCGGCGATCGAGTTGCAAATGCTGAAACCACCCACGCAGTACGTCACACACACGGCGCCCATGCCGTGCACCCGCGCGTATGCGTCGGCGGCAAAGCCCGCGTTGTCTTCCCGCGTGCAACCAATGACTTGAAGCGGGCTTTCTTCCAGCATGTTGTAAAACGACAACACATAGTCGCCCGGAATGCCGAAAACGTGGCCGATGCCATAGTCTTGCAAGCGGCGAATCAGATAAGCGCCGATCGAAAACCGCGTGGCGGCCGTCTGCTTCGAGGGGCTCAGCGCCGCGCCGGTCGGCACTGCGGCACTCGGTACGTTGAGCGTCTCGCGAGGTGTTTGCGAAGGTGTCATGGTGGTTGTTCCTCCTAGGCTGACCCGCCCTCAGCAAACCGAGTGGCGGTTCGATCGCGCGGCGGCTCAGGCCCCCGAAAAGCGGGAAAGCGGAAAGACGAAAAAAAAGTCGCCCGAAAAAGAACACCCAGAACAGACGAACAAGGCGGTCGTGCGAAGACCGTTTTCGTCCCGCTTTCGTTCCGCAGTCTCGCGGAGCTTCGACGCAAAGCCACTTTCGGTCCGCACGCAAGGGGTTGCTCGGCGGCGATCAGGCTACTCGATCACCCCATCACAAGCATAGCGGAGCCTGCGACGATCCAATCATCGGTACGTTGCCCGACACCAAAAAGTTCGCTTGCCGGCAGGTGCCTTGTCGGTCGTAAGGTGTGATTTGGAAAAGACTTGAGGCAATATGTGCGGATCCCGGCCGTCAGCCCCGTCGCTGCGGTCCGGCGCTGCGCAACAGCCAGGCCCAAAAGCCCAGAAAGGCCAGCGTTGCCCCCAGCACCATCACGGGTCGCCAGGGGTTGTAGTTCAGCAGGTAGGCCCCCACGGCGTGGAACGCGCCCCATACGAGCACCCCCAACATGATCGCGTAAATCACGTACTGTGGCCGCATGCCGCCCGCCGTTTTGTCTCGCTGCCCGTTTTCAGCCACTTTGCACTACCGATCGAAAGCCATCGAAGATTGAGAAGGGAAAGCAAAGTACGAAAAGAACAAAAGGTCCTGACCTCTAATCCATCATTCGGCAAGAGACCGGCGAAAGCCCCCAACAAGCGAAAGAATTCGCCGCTTTCACCCCGCTACGGCCGCGCGTGCGGCACCCGCATGGCAATGTGCGACAACGGCTCACCGGCGTGCCATGCCGGGCCGGTTTTTTCTCCATAACCAATTAGGATGCATCATACCCGGTCAGTCCGCCACACCACAGGGGCGAGATCGACCCCTGCCGGCCGTGCAACGCCGCGCTCGGGCATGCGGCCATGGTCAACTCGTCAACTCGGGTCAACTCGTGCGCGAACGAAACTGTTTGGAACCCGGCGCCCCGGCCCGTTATAATCACAACCAACCCACGGGCGACACGCTGCCGTGGCTGTCGGTGCATGACACGTTGGCCCCACTGGGCAAATTCGGGGTTGGGCCAACCGGCGCAATCGCCCGCGGCGCATCGACCACGAGATCAACCGGCCTGCCCGGCAATAAGGCGGTCCAGTCCCCTTTCTTCAGGCAGTTGCCGTCGGTCGTAATCGGTTGTCCGCAACGGTCGCCTCAGCAGACCGTCGCACCCCCCATCGCCCGCGTACCCGCCTGTACAAAAAGACGAAACGCCGAACCCGGTTGGTGAAGCCCGCCGTCGAACCGTTCGGCGCCGATTGCCCGCCCCTTTTCGATTCCACTTGCAATGCCTCCTTGATGTGATTCATTTCCATTCGTCTAAGACGCGACGCGTTGGATTCGTATAACGTGTAGGACGTACTTCCCGTTTTCGTTTTGTTTTCCTGCCTGCTGCTTGATCGAGCCTGGTAGCCCGTAGAGCAGAGCAGCCCGTAAACTCGCGATCAAACAGGAAACCATCGATATGTTGCGGCGCCGTTGCTGTGTGCGTTGGATCGTCGGCCTTGTCGTACTCTGGGCGGTTGTGGGGGCTGTGGATCCCGCTCGGCTGCGGGCAGACGACGATGCTCGAGCCACATGGTTTCGCGAGCAGGTCGCACCGATCTTCGAAACCCGTTGTCTCGGCTGCCATCAGGGGGTAACCGCCCGTGGCCACCTGTCGCTCGAATCCCTTCAGCAAGTGCTCGATGGTGGCGACAGCGGACCGGCCATCGATCCGGGCAGCGCCGAAGACAGCCTGTTGATATACATGATCTCGGGCGACGAGCCGGAGATGCCCAAAAAGGGCCAGCCGCTTTCCGAGGACGAAGTGGCCGCCATTGCTCGGTGGATCGACGAGGGTGCCGTTTGGCCCGATGGGGTGGCGCTGAAAGATCGTTCGCGTGAAGGGCCTTGGTGGTCGCTCGAGCCGCTCAAGCAGCCCGAAGTGCCCCAGGTCGCAAGCCATTGGCCGCGAACACCGATCGACGCGTTCATTTTGGCCAAACTCGAAAAGCTCGGTCTCGAGCCGGCTCCCGAGGCCGATCGCCGCACGCTCATTCGCCGGCTCTATTTCGATTTGATCGGCCTGCCGCCCACGCCCGAGGAGGTCGATCAGTTCGTGGCCGACGACGACCCGATGGCCTACGAGCGGTTGGTCGACCGGCTGCTGGCATCGCCACACTACGGCGAGCGTTGGGCCCGGCACTGGCTCGATGTGGTGCACTACGCCGACACGCACGGCTACGACAAAGACAAACGCCGCGACCACGCATGGCCTTACCGCGACTACGTCATCCGCGCGTTGAACGAAGACCGGCCCTATCAGCGTTTCATCATGGAGCAGGTGGCCGGCGACGTTCTGTTTCCCGACAGTCCCGACGGCGTGATTGCCACGGGATTCATCGCCGCGGGGCCGTGGGACTTCGTCGGCCATGTCGAGCTGCGCGAAGGCACGATGGAGAAAAAGAAAACCCGGCTCATCGATCGCGACGATATGGTTTCGACCACCATCGGCACGTTTGCCAGTCTCACGGTGCACTGCGCCCGATGTCACGATCATCCGTTCGATCCGATTCCGCAAGACGACTACTACGCCCTTCAAGCCGTGTTCGCGGGCGTCGACCGTGGCGATCGACCCTACAACGACCCGCAGCGGACGGCCGCGCGCCGCGCGCTTGCCGCGCGACTCGAAAAGGCGCGCCAACAGCGCGACGCACTGCTCGCCGAGAAAGAGCGGCTCACGAGCCCCGAACTGCGGCAAATCGATGCTGAATTGGCGCAGCTCCAACAGCGCATCAGCCAATTGCCCGATGCGTGGACCTCCGAGGGCAAGCCGGTTCAAAGCGCCACGAACGGTTATCACAGCGCGATCATGGAGCACCCGCAAAGCACCAAATGGGTGCAAGTCGACCTGGGAACCGACATGCCGATCGAGCTGGTCCGCCTTGTGCCGGCCCGACCGACCGACTTCCCCGACACCCCGGGCTTCGGCTTTCCGCTTCGCTTCCAAGTGGCCGTGGCCACCGAGGCCGCGCCCAACGATTGGCAGGTGATCGACGACCACACCGAAGCGAACGTGCCCAACCCGGGCGATCATGCCTGGACCATTTTCCCGAGCAACATCCGCGGCCGCTACGTTCGCGTGACGGCCACGCGGCTGTGGGAACGCACCAACGATTTCGTTTTCGCGCTGGCCGAGTTGCAGGTCGTTTCGCAGGGTCGCAACGCCGCCTTTGGCGCGAAGTTAACGGCCAAAGATTCCATCGACGCCGGGCGCTGGCACACGAAGTATCTGGTCGATGGTTTCAGCAGTCGGCACCAATTGCCCGACCCGGCCACCGAAGAGCAAATGCAGCTTGCCCGCCAGCGGGTCGCGCTCCGCGAGTCGTTGGCCGCCAAATCGCGCGAGCGGGCCGAACTGATAAAGAAGATCATGCCCGACGAGTTGTCCCAGCGGCTCGCGGCCGTCGAACAGCAACTTGCGGCTCTCCGGCAGGAGCAGAAACGGTTATCGGCCGATCCGTTGGTTTACGCCGTGCGTTCGCACGCCCCGCGCGAAGTAAGCGTTTTACGTCGCGGCGACGTGCGGCAGCCGCTTCGTCCGGCGCAAGTCGGCACGTTGGGTTGCCTGAAGATGCTTCCCTCGCGATTCACGTCGATCGATCCGGCCGATGAAGGTGCCCGCCGCGCGGCGCTGGCCCGCTGGCTGGCCGATCCGAACAACGCACTGGTGTGGCGTTCGATCGTGAATCGTTTGTGGCACTATCATTTCGGCCGCGGCATTGTCGACACTCCCAACGACTTCGGCCGTAACGGATCGCTGCCCACGCATCCGCAACTGCTCGACTGGCTGGCTACCGAGTTGCTGCGGCAGAACGGATCGCTCAAGGCGATGCACCGGCTCATTGTCACCAGCGCCGTATACCGGCAATCGTCGCGCCACGATCCGCGGGCGGAACGGCTCGACGCGGGCAATCGCTATTTGTGGCGGATGAACCGGCGACGGCTCGACGCCGAGAGCTTTCGCGATGCCGTGCTGGCCGCCAGCGGCGTGTTGAACCGGAAGATCGGTGGCCCGGCCTTCGAGCTATTCGAGTTCGAAGACGACCATTCGCCGCGCTACAACTACGTTCCTATGGATCGCCCCGAGGTATGGCGGCGCACCATCTATCGCTTCACCGTGCGAAGTGTGCCCAATCCGTTTTTCGAGGCGCTCGATTGCCCCAATCCGTCGCTCACCGCGCCGGTGCGGCAAACCACGATCACGCCCTTGCAGGCCCTGGCCATGCTCAACGATGCCTTCGTCGTTCAGCAGGCCCGGCATCTGGCACGTCGCGTTGCCGACGAGCATCCGGACGATGTGCCCGCGCAAGTTGAAGCGGCCTTCCGGCTCGTGTTGCTGCGGCGCCCCAGTGCCGACGAACGGTCGATGTTGGCCGACTATGCTCGCCGCCATAGTTTGCCGGCGGCCTGTCGCCTGCTGCTGAACACCAACGAGTTCTGCTTCGTCGATTGAGAAGGCGCGTGCTTCTTGCCAGCGCCGCTCACACCACACGGTTCCGGCCACGGTCTGGGACGGAGACTGTCTCTTATACACATCTG
>WGDQ01000562.1 GCA_015493185.1 Planctomycetaceae bacterium | reverse complement strand
CGCGCGTGCGACGTGGCGAGCAACCCGGAATTCTTGAAAGAGGGGGCGGCGATCGACGATTTCCGCAAGCCCGATCGCGTGGTGGTCGGCGTCCGCCGTCCCGAGGTGGCCGAGGTACTGCACGAGCTGTATCGGCCATTTCTGCGAACCGAGCGGCCGTTTCTTTCAATGGCTCCTGAGAGCGCTGAGATGACCAAATACGTGGCCAATGCTCTGCTGGCCACGAAAATCAGCTTTATCAACGAAGTGGCCAACCTTTGCGAGCGCATGAAGGGCGACATCAACGACGTGCGCCGCGGCATTGGGCACGATCAGCGCATCGGCTTCGCCTTCTTGTTTCCGGGCGTCGGCTACGGAGGAAGCTGCTTTCCCAAAGACGTGCGAGCGCTGATCGCCATGGGCGAGCAACACGAGCAAGATTTGAAAATGATGCGGGCCGTCGACGCCGTGAACCAGCGTCAGAAAAGTGTGCTGCTGGCCAAGATCAACGAGCAATTTCCCGACGGCCTGGCCGGCAAACGTTTTGCCGTATGGGGGTTGGCCTTCAAACCACGCACCGACGACGTGCGCGAAGCGCCCGCGCTGGTGCTGATCGACCACTTGCTGAAGGCCGGCGCCACGCTCTCGGTACACGATCCCGAGGCCATGCCAAACGTGCGTCGTGCCTACGGCGATCAGCTCGACTACGCCCCCGAACCGTACGACGCCTTGCAAAATGCCGACGCGTTGGTCATCAATACCGAATGGGACGAGTTTCGCAATCCCGACTTCGAACTCATTCGCAACCGCCTGAAGCAACCGATTATTTTCGATGGCCGGAATCTTTACGAACCGGCCCAGATGCAGCAGGCGGGTTTTACGTACTACAGCATTGGCCGCCAAACCGTTCGCCCGCACTGAGGCAGGCCTACGGACGGCGACGTACAACGCCAGACTTCGTCTTGCGGCGGCCTGAAACCGTGCGACGCAGCGACCGAAAGGGCGGTGGCCGGTGGGCGTGAAGTTTTTCGCCTGGATCAGCTCGCGGGAAACCGCGTCGTATGCTGTTTCGGCCTTATTCCATGCTTTGCTGTTGGCGTACCTGGCCGTGCGAGCCCGCCCGGTATTTCAACTGCCCACGACATACGGCGAGGTGCAGATCTCGGCGATCGATGCCACTTGGGTCGAGCCAGCACCGATCGACGTGTTGGACGAGATCGAGGAAATCGACGCCCGAGTCGTGGTCACGCCCGATCGGGCCACGATCGACGATCGCGACTTTGTGCCGGCTCCGTCGATGCCCGAACCCCAGCTCGCCGAGACGCAGGCTGCGGCCGGGCGACCTCAGGCCGTGGCGGCGGAGCAACGTCGCCAACCGGTCGAGCGCGAGCAGCCGCCCGATGAACCGCGTCGCGAGCCAACAAGCGACCCGACCGACGCGCCGGCGCCTTCTGCGGGCACCGATCCGTCGGAACCGCTGCCCGAGCAGCCGCGTCGCAAGCCGGCCGAGGCCGCGGACCGCTCGACCACAGAACCATCGGAGCCACCGGAGCCGGACGAGCCTACCGAACCATCATCGGATGAACCGTCGCCCGCTGAAAATACACCTGTTGAGACGGCGAAAATAGAAGCTTCGGCCGACAAGGGCCAGACGGAGCCCGACCACACCGATACGAAACCCGCCCAAATACGGCCCGACCGCCCAGATGCCCGACCGCCGAAATCGCCGGCCGCCAAGCGGGCGCCACGTCGGCCGCCGCCACAGCCGTCGAGCCGCGCGCAAACAGCGGGCACGCAAACCACCGAGCCGCCGCGGGTGGAGCGAAATCCACCACCGCTGTACCCGGCTACCGCTGTCGATCAGGGCTGGGAGGGCATCACCACGCTGCGCATCCACATCGCCAAGGACGGCACGGTCGAGGCAGTCGAGGTGCTGCAAAGCAGTGGTCATTCTGTGCTCGATGCCGCGGCCGTACGGGCCGTGCGGAAGTGGCGTTTCAGCCCTGCCATGCGCGACGGAAAGCCGGTGCCGATTCACGTGCGGCTGAAGATTCGTTTCTCGCTCGATTGATCCGGCTGATCCGGCAGCCGATCCGATCCGGCGGCGAGCAATCGTTGCAGGAAAAGCTGCTAGCTGAAAGCCGTCCGGTCGGTCGGCAACGGTGGGCAACAGGGACGAAAGACAGGGCCGCGTCGGAGGCGCTACCACGCGCTGTCGTGGGGCAACGGCCATTTTTTTTCGTTCAAAGCACCGAGCGTTCGCGCGAACGAAGATCGCGCAGCGAAGTGGTAGCACGGGAGAAGAGCGGAACCTCGTATCGACCGCTTCTACCGCCGCAGCGTGGCGACGGGCCGTTGTTCTGCGAAGGTGGGCCTTGTTGTGCTACGAGGGCAGGCTGATGTCGGGCAATTCGCCGCCGGGCCAGTTGTAAGCCCGGGAAATGGCGTTGCGTACGGCCTGCGTCACCGTGTCGGCACTCACCGGTTTGGGCAGTACCGAAAAGGCCCGCGCCAAGGCCGCCTCGCGCCGCAGGCGTTCGTCGGCATCGGCCGACATGAGAATGCAAGGCAACCGATCGCGAAATTGTTTGACGCGGCGAATGGTTTCCAGCCCAGTGAGCTTGGGCATGTGCATGTCGAGTAGTAGCACGTGCACGTCCACTTCGCGCACGATCTGCACCGCCTGTTCGCCATTGCTCGCTTCGATCGTCGCGTAGCCATGGCACTCGAGCAGGCCGCTCAGGGTTTCGCGAAACCCCAAGTCGTCGTCGGTGATCAGAATGCGAGGAACGTGAAGTGCCACGTGCGCACCACCTGGAAACTGGTAGCTTGAGTAGCTCGTCGGAGGCCGGGCCCCAAAACTCCTCGGAAGCCGAACCCCAAAAGCTGTTGCCCACGACGGCACGAAGCCGCTGGCGGGCAGCCTGTCGCGTGTGCCAGCGTTGCGTTGTCGAACAACCAAACGGCCGGCTTATCTAGTTTACGCAGCCCCGACTGAGCAAGTGCCGGTGTGCCGGGCTGCCTTCCCTTTTGGACAGCGGCCGGTCACCACCCAGCCAAACCACGCAAATCTGGCGCCAGAGGCCTCGGCGAAGCATCGCGAATCGACCTTTGGTCGTAGCAACTGCCTTATTGAGCTTATCTTATAAACGCGACCCGTGAGCTAGGAAAAGCCCAGTCGATGCGAAAACAGCCCCACGGTCGTTGGCCTCGCCTGCCAAAACAGCAGGCGCCGGCACGAAGAAAACGGCTGAGGGCCCGCAGAAGTGGGGGGCTATCGTCGATTGCCGTCGGTGTGGGAGCCAGTGGGCTCCGGCCGAGGCGCTGAATTGCGGCCCAAAAAGTGGGGTTTCGCCGAGGTGCCCTGCGTCGGCACCGATGGCAGCACGCCCTGCGGCCCGCGACGCCATCTGCTGGCCATACCTCGTCGAGAGGGCATCCAGCCCTTTCCGCCAGCCGACGTGCTCGGCCAAGGCGGAAAAATAAAGAGCGAACGGACAGAACCTCTACTTCTTGCGGAAAAATCGCTTGTCTCGGCTGTTCAGATGCGTTTTGTCCGCTGGTTCAAAATACCGTCGGTCCGCCGTCGGACTCTTGGGAAACGCGGCCTCGCTGGCGTCTGATGGCGATCATGCGTCGCGCGGCGTCCCTGCTTCCGCTTCGCAATCCAAAGCGGGTGGTTGCGAACCGAACGAGCGCACAAAGTCGTGGCCGACGACGTTAGCCTGAGTGTGTTTTGCACGCAGGCGAAAGTGGAGAAAGCCGGGGGCACGTTGCGTCTGATCTGTTTTTACAGGGCTTTCGCGGAGCGTTGCCGGTCGTTCGCCTCGGGCCTTGCACCACAGCGGATGAAGTTGGTCGGCCGACGGGGCAAGGTTGGCCAGTGATCGACCGAGCCCGAGGCATCCGCGTTTGGCGGGCACTGGTTGCGTGCCACGCGTCCTTCAAACCAGTGGGCCACCACTCCCGATGAATCTGAAGGATTTGTGCCGGCGCATCGGAACCAAGACGGTGCAAGCTGCTTGTCAGGTCAGACCACCTTTCTATACTACAGGGGCGCGTGGCGATGGTTTCGGTGCTGATCCGCGGCGGCAGAGCGGCGCACCGGCAACGGTGTGGCAGAAAACGGCCACCTATCGGGGCCGAATCGCAGGGCCGAGACGGCGGTGGTTTTTTGAAATCGCCCGTCGCGGCGGTTGGGCCGGCATCGCCGTTTTTCACCCTGTTCCAGGTGTTCTTTTTACACTCGAGGGTAATCTGTCGTGGCTGACGACGCCTCTGCTTCGTTTCTCGTGCGACACGAGTTTTTGATCCGACGGCTTCATTCGCTCAGCGGCCTGGTGCCCGTCGGGGCCTATATGGTGGTGCATTTGCTGACCAATGCCACCGTGTTGAATGGGGCCGAGGCGTACCAGGATGCCGTAGACCGCATCCACAGCCTGGGCGTTATCCTACCGGCCGTCGAGTGGCTGTTCATCTTTCTGCCGATTCTGTTCCATGCCCTGGTGGGCGTGGCCATCATCGGCCGATTGCCCGACACGACACACTATCCGTACCGCGAAAACTACCGCTACCTGCTACAGCGGACCACGGCGTGGATCGCACTGCTGTTTATCGGCTGGCATGTTTTTCACATGCATGGTTGGTTCAAAGCCTCGTGGTGGCTCGATCAGGTAGCCGAACCGCTTGGCGGTGCGCAGTTCGATCCGCACCACGCCACCACCTCGGCAGCCGTGGCGCTGGCGCCGCTGTGGGCGCGGGCCATTTACGCCGTGGGGGTTTTGGCAACGGTGTATCATTTGGCCAATGGCATTTGGACCGCCGGCATCACGTGGGGTTTGTGGATCACGCCCTCGGCCCAGCGGCGGGCAAGCTGGGTGTGCGGGGTCTTCGGCCTGTTGCTGGCCTTTGTCGGGCTTAGTGCGTTGGCCGGCATGGCCCGCCACAACGATCCCCAGCGCTACGCCGAGGCTCGGGCAGTCGAAGAAGTACGCATCGAGCAGCACGAGCAACAAGAAGAAGCGATCGACAAGCGCAAAGAAGAGCTGCTAGAGCAACTTCAACAAGCAGATAC
>WGDQ01000561.1 GCA_015493185.1 Planctomycetaceae bacterium | reverse complement strand
CCCATGGCGTAGGTGAGAAATGTCCAGATGAACGCGGCGATGAAATACCAGAGCGTGACATAGAGCGGCCCACGGCTGCCGAAGATGGGAGCCAGGAAGTTCACTGCCACGAGCGCCAAACCCAACAATGCGACGGGATCGATCCACACGGGCGTCTCGCCCCATTCGAGCGCTTGCGCTTCGCCTAGCAGAATGCCGATGGCAGTGGCCAGAACGATGAATTGCCACGCAACGAAGATGAACCACGAAAGCCGCCGGTCGAGCACCGGACGCATTGTAAGCCGCGGGACGGCCCAATGCAGCGCGCCGAGAAAAGCATTGGCCAAGAAGCCGTAGGCGATGGCGTTCGTATGCACCATGCGCCAACGTCCTGGCGAGAAAATCTCGATGCCTTGCAACGGATTCCAATGAATCAGCTGCAGCGCCATCAACACACCGCCCGAGAGCGCGATGGCGAAAAATGTCAGCGCGGCGAGAAAGTACGCCTGAACCAGTTGTTCGTCGACCAGCCCGGCTTCGTCGCCTACCTCAGGAGGATGTGTTGCCCAGCTCATGTTTGCTCCGTATTAGGCGTATTAGGACGGTAGGGAACATAGGTGCCCCAAGGATAGATGAGCGCCATGGTCCACCCGAATACCAAGTGGGTGAGTGCCGCCACCCACCAGGGAACCATTTCCACGATCCAATTTCCACCAAACAGCAGCGGTTGCAACCACGACAGGATCGCGTAGTAGTTGATAATCCAAATGCCAATCGAGAGCACGGTTGCCACGAGCAGTCGGCGGCCAAAAGAAGCGTCGGCTGTAAGCCAAACCAGAGCCAAATAGAAAGGCACGCCCAGCAGCATACCGGTGGCCAAATAAAGGCAGCACCCGATGGCCAAAATCAGCCCACCATCGACGGCATTCAGATCAAGTGCCTTCTCTCCCATTGGGAAGGTGAGATACACGCGAATCAACTGCAAGGGATGCTGCCCCACCAGCAGCGAGCCTACGACATTGAAAAGCAGGCTCGCAGCGGCTGCGAACATGCCCAACATGAAGCCGGTGGTGGCATAGTAGGCCGTGTAGAATCGCGTGGCCTGCCAAGGTTGCTGGCTCTGTTCGGCGTCGCGAATTTCTGCTTCCAGCTCGCGGATCCGCTGCCTCAGCCGTTCGAGTTCTTCTCGCTTCGATTCGATGCTGCTCATTCGCTCCCCCCGCCAGGTCGCGCTCGCCACAAACACAGCATGGGCCGCGCTTCGGTGTCCACGGGCTGGACCCTATCTGAGTTTTTTATGCCGACGGCATGCCCCGCTTTGGTTTCATCCGTTGGATGGTGGCTTTTGGCGCGGTGATTTCGCCCGCCGGCTCACGGTGCTCGATTGCGGCGAGGCCTCGACCGGAGCGCTGGCCGTCGAGTTGCCGTCGAACCACACGCCGCGACGCCGTTGGTCGGACAGAAACAGGATGAAATGTACTAGATGCCAAATGGTTTCCGGTTCTTTGCCAAGCACGTCTTTGAATGCCGGCATCGGTGTGCCGTTGATCCCTGAATAGATCCTTCGATAGACATCGATGGGGCGATTTCCCCCGTGCAGCATGCCTGAGGTCAAGTCGGCCGCAGCGGTTTTGTGTCCCCAGGCGTCGACGCCAACTTCCACGCCGCCCACGGTTCCACCCCGGCCGTCTTTGCCATGGCACTTGAAGCATTCTCGTTTCAAGAATGTTTCTTTGCCAGCAGCAATCGTTTCGTCGGTGATCGGCGGCATGGGAGTTAGCGGATGTACAATCTGCACACGACTGAAATCCCAGCGGTCGCGAACCGCTTGCACGAGCTCTTCGACCACGTCGGGGTCGAGCTCTTCTTCACTCTCGGCCTCGATGGCCAGTGCCGTTTCCAATTCGCCGCGCTGGGTGAGCACCAGCACATAATCGACAACGGCATCGATCTCCCGATCGCTCAGCAGATCGAAGGATGGCATTGCGGTGCCCGGCACACCGCGGCGGACGGTGCGTTTCAGATCTTCACGGCGAGGGATCGAACCGTAGGGCGTCGAGGTGAATTTGAAAATGCCCCGACGGTAGTCGCGCGGCAGCGGCGCGAAAAACGGAGCAGCGGGGCCCGCGCCGTCGCCAGTTACGCCGTGACATTGAGCGCAGCGATAATTGTAAATCTGAGCGCCGAACTTCAGATGATCCGAAGAAATGTTTTCATCCGAAAGAAGCTTTGGCTCTTGCGGTGTCCCGCAGTATTTCACGAGCTCTCGGGCTACAGCCCTTTGCAATTCCGGCGCGAGCTCTTTGACCCGGTCGCTCACGCGAAATTTCAAGGGCTCATTTCGCCCGCAGCCAGATGCTGCGATTCCTGCCAGAATGCCTAAGACCAACCAAGAGCGAATCGAACACGTGTTCAAGATTTTTCGTCTCCGGCTTTCGCGTAGCCCAGCGATAGGGGCGATTTGAAGTGAACCCGAAGTCCGCGACGTGTCTGCCGTCTTTCTGTATCTCACTCGCGGCTATGTACGGTTCGCCATGGCCGAACGCCCGAACACCACGCACATGGCGAGATACCCGCTACCAGCAATTAGCAACCTGGCAACTGCTCCGCCAAGCCCGCCACTGCGGTGAGTTATCCGGGGTTGTTTCTTGATTTCACGTGGCTGAGCCCTCTTTACGCCACCCCCTACTAGGCCCGGAAGCTGATCCAGCACAGTGTGGGCA
>WGDQ01000560.1 GCA_015493185.1 Planctomycetaceae bacterium | reverse complement strand
TTCTGCACATCGGTCGCGAGCAGCACCGTCCGCTGCGAAGCGGACGCGAAACGCCGGAGCCGGCGCTGATGCGATTCACGCTGATCGTACATAGCAAACAAGGCGGGCTGGAGGAACCGCTGAGCGGGCGGTTTTTCGTTTCCGAGGTGCGCGGTGTGAAGTATGCCAACATGGTGTTGCCCTTGGAAGTGTCTGACAACGAACCCCAGCCGGCGGCCAACTATTGGATTGTCCGCTACGAGACTGACGGACATGAGCTGCGCGTCAGGGGTATGGACATCCGCGCCGCAGCCCGGGCGATCGAGCAAGGATTCGTGGAAGGAACCGTTGAGCGGCGCGACAACAAATTGCGGCGCGTGACGCTATTGGCCTCGGGCGAGACGCTGCGAGAGTTTTTCGCGAGCGAAGCGGCAAGCGATCTGTTTCCCGAAAGCAACCAAACGGTTTACACTCGCGTTCGGTGAGATGGCCGGCTTGCCGCTTGCCGGTGCGTGCCGGACGATCGACGAGGGAGTGTCTCCGCCCCATTGGTTCTGCCCTTTTGATTCTGCACGCCTCAAGAGGGCGACTTGAGGGCACGTCTGGAAAGGGCTTCCTGCGCGCAGTGCCGGCGAAGCGTAGGGCAGCACCGGCAAAGTTTGGGGGCAGCATTGGCAAGAAAGCAGGCGTTGGAAAGCTTGGAAAAGCGAATGGACCATCGGCGACGATGTGATCGCGCGGCCACTGGCAGTGCCTTTCAGGGCGAGAACCGCGAGGATGAGGATTCAGATTGATGCTGAAATGGCTTGCCGTGGTGGGCGTGTTGGTTGTGGTGCTGCCGGTGGTCCTGCTGGCAATGGCGAGTTGGCGGTCGCGACAGGCGCCGCAGCTTGGCGTTTTGGATGGCAACGCTTTGACCGGCTGCCCGCAGAGTCCGAACTGCGTTTCGTCGCAAGCGGTGGACGATGCGCACCGCGTGCAGCCGTACCGTATTGATGATGAATTGCCGGCCGAGGCTTTTCAGCGGCTGACGCGCATTGTGGAGTCGATGCCGGGGGCCAGGTTGGTCGACCAGTCCGACCGCTATGCGCGATTCGAATTTACGAGTCGATGGTTCCGCTTTGTCGACGATTTGGAACTGCTGCTCGTGCCGGAGCAGCACGTCATTCACGTGCGCAGCGCGTCGCGCGTGGGCTACTCCGACCTGGGAGCGAATCGCCAACGTGTCGAGGCGATTCGAAAAGAATACGAAGCGGCGCAAGATTCCACCGGCCCGTCGGGGCAAGGTGCCAGATAGGCATCAAGGTGCCAGATAGGCATCGAACACGCGCACGTTTTTCCAGGTGTCGCGGTTCTCTTCGATAAAGGCCAGATGCCGTTCGGCCGTTTGATAGCGATCGTGGGCCTGACGGCTTTCGAACACAATGTGCAGGGCGACGTCGAACGCAACGTCGTTGACCGAACGATTGAAATCTTCGGCCCGCGTGCCGACGAAGAAGTGCCGCGTGCCGGGGTGATCGGTCAGGTATTTCTTGCAGGCTTCGACCAGTCGGGCCTTGGCTTCGGGCGAACTCTCTTTCAGCGTGAAAAAGACGGAGTGCATGACGCTGGGACCGGGGGGTGCATCTTCGGCACAAACCACGTCGGCACCGCGTCCGACCACCAGCGCCGTGATCAGCAACAGCACGATGAGCACCGCCCAATGTTTGGGGTTGTTCATGGCGAATGATCTCCTGCGATGGTGCGCTGGATCGCTGGCGACTGCTGCGTCGCCACTCGATTCTGGGAAACTCGTTTTGCACGCGGTTTGTTCAACAATGCCGCCGGAAAAACAGCCACCCCCGTTTTTTTCGTGAAAGAGGCTGCCGGCGCGTTGAAAAAGACCGATTCTGACTGCGCTGCAGGCAAGCAGGCAAAACCGATCGGTTCTGCACGAACCGAAACGCGACACATCGAACGGAGGTGCCTGCGACCGGTCGCGCTGAACCGAGCGATTTTGCCCTGCGCTTGCCCGGCAGAACAGTTTTTCAACAGCGTGCCAGGGAACTACCACGCCTTGGTTTGGCCCGGCACGGCAACGTGCGGTTCGGGCGGCATGGCATCCCAGGCATAGCGTTCGGGTGCCAGGTTGAGATCGGAGTTGATGGCTTCGTCCCAAGAAACCATTTTGCCCGAGTAAGTGGCCATGCGTCCCATGATGGCCGTCAGCGAGCTATGGGCGCCATACTCGGCCTCGTTGTACGGTTTGCCCGAGCGGATGGCGGCGAACAGATCGTCGTGTTCGGTTTGATAGGGGTTGTTTTTCTTTCCACGATATCGCCAGGTGGACTGCCCATCGGCGTGGATCAGCGCCCCGCTGATGTCGGCCTTGCCCTTGGTGCCCTGAGCGTGTTCCGAAACGCTCGACCAGCAGCCGGGAATGTGTCGGCAATAGCTGAACATGCGGCTGCCGTCTTCATACTCGTATTCGACGGCGTGGTGGTCGAAGATTTCGCCGTAGTCTTTGCCGGTTCGGACCTGGCGGCCACCCATGCCCTGGCAGCGGATCGGATGCGTGCCCTTGAGCCAGTTGATCACGTCCAGGTTGTGGATGTGCTGTTCGACGATGTGGTCGCCGCAGAGCCAGTTGAAGTAGTACCAGTTGCGCATCTGGTATTCCATTTCGGTCTGACCGGGCTTGCGCGGCCGCACCCAGACGCCGGCCCCATTCCAGTAGACGCGGGCCGAAACGATGTCGCCGATGGCGCCGTCTTGCAGACGCTGGATGGTTTCGATGTAGGGATATTGATGATGCCGTTGCAGCCCTACGCCGACGGCCAGCTGTTTTTCTTTCGCCTTTTTCGCGGCTTCGAGCACGGCCCGCACGCCGGGGCCATCGACGGCCACGGGCTTTTCCATGAAAACGTGCTTGCCCGCCTCGACGGCCGCGGCAAAGTGGATGGGGCGAAAGCCGGGCGGGGTGGCCAGAATGACCAGATCGACGCCGGAGTTGAGAACGTTTTGGTAGGCGTCGAAACCGACGAAACGGCGCTCTTCGGGAACGTCGATGCGATCGGCGATCGAGCCGTCTTTTTTCAGGTTGGCCAAACTGCTTTCGAGGCGGTCTTTGAAGGCATCGCCCATGGCGATGAGTTGCACGCCGCCTTTGGTTTTCAAGG
>WGDQ01000559.1 GCA_015493185.1 Planctomycetaceae bacterium | reverse complement strand
TTGCGATACCGCGTGCAGCGTGTGTGGCAGTGCCCGGTGTGTCAGCGGCGCGAGCGCACGCCGGGCTCGGTGGTGGCCCGGCGGTGTACGTGTCAGGCGAAAAGCGATCCGTCGCGCATGGTTTGGATGCAATTGATCGAGGAACCGACGCGGCGGCCCAACCGCTACGAGCAGCGTGTGCATGGCGGCAATGAGGGGGCTTCTTCCGACACCGCTGCTGAGGCGTCAAACGGCGAGCAGCAGAACTGATATTTTTTTCAGCGGCTGTGTTTGTGCGAGCGGCTACGTGGCGGGGGTCGGGGGCAGTGATGTCGCAACCCGGGAAAATCCGCTGCGCGGGATGTGCGGCATGTGCGACGCGCCTTCCTGAGAGCGACCAATATTGAGTGTGGCGCCGAGAAAGAAAGACGCAGAGAGAACGGAACGCAGAAAGAACGCGATGAACAAAACAGAACCGCGGGCGTCGGGGTTTGCCGATCGCCTGGCATCGGCGGTGATCGAGCGCCAAACGCCCGTGATGGTGGGGCTCGATCCGCGGTGGGACCACTTGCCCGAGGCGCTGCGGAGCGATGGCGACGCATCGCCCGTGCAGCGGGCGGCCGCGTATCGCCGCTTCTGCCGCGAGGTGATCGACGTGGTGACGCCGCTGGTGGCTGTGGTGAAGCCGCAGGCCGCTTTTTTTGAACAACTGGGCGTGGCGGGCATGGAGGCGCTGGCCGATTGCATTGCTTATGCGCGAGCGGCGGGGTTGCTGGTAGTGCTCGATGCCAAACGGGGAGATATCGGCTCTACCGCGACGGCCTACGCCGATGGATTGCTCGGCCCGACGTGCGAGGGAATGTTTGCCGCCGACGCCGTGACGGTGAACCCCTATTTGGGCGACGACGCGTTGGAGCCGTTTTTCGAAGTGGCACGAAAGCGCGACGGCGGGGTGTTTGTGTTGGTGAAAACGTCGAATCCTGGCGGTCGGATGTTGCAAGACCTGCAAGCCGGCGGGCGACCGATTTACCGCCATGTGGCAGAATACGTGGAAGGCGTGGCGCACGGCTCGCAGGGGCGATGCGGCTATGGGGTGGTCGGTGCCGTAGTTGGCGCGACCTACCCTGAACAGTTGGCCGAACTGCGCGAAGTGATGCCGCATTGTTGGCTGCTCGTGCCCGGCTTCGGCAGCCAAGGGGGCACGGCCCGCGATGTGGCAGGTGCCTTCGATCAACAGGGATTGGGGGCGGTGATCAATAGCTCGCGGCACATCATTTTCGCGCATGCCCGCTCGCCCTATGCCGAGCGATTTGCCGCCGCCGATTGGCAACGCGCGGTCGAGGCCGCCACGCGCGACATGATCGACCGCCTGCGATCCGATACGCCGGCCGGGCAGCTCGGCAGTGTTTAGAAGGTGTTTTCGAAATCCAATTCCGGCTTCGGTCGCGAGCAAGCCGGTCGTCTCGTCGTCGGTCTGCATCGACCGGTCCGAGAGGAGGATTCGCCTGCTTCGCCCTCCTTGATATGAATCGCCTGCTCACCATCTCGGGCCTGGAAGCGATTTGAAGACACCTTCTTCGTCGGGCTATCTGCCTGCCGCCCTGCCCTGCCCCGTGGACCGACCATCCGCTGAAAGAAGGTCGTTTTGAGTGTGAGGACTCGAGGTTTGCCTGCCTTGCGCCGCGCAAAGCGCGACTTCGTCTTTTGTCCCTTTTCTTTCTTTGCTTTCTTCCCCCCTTCCGTTTTCTCGTGCGCGTTTGCCAACCGGCTGAGTTGAGCCGACCCTCCGTTTTGCCTCACTCTGGTCGGCAAAATCGTTTTGCAGAGCGATGTCTGGGGTTTGCGCGATGTGCTGATGTCGCGGGGGGCCGCCATGTGGCAGCGTGTGTCGCGCCGTGGCATGCGTTGCGCCCCGTTTGCTTGCAATGCGATTTGGCATGCGCGATCATGGCAGCTTGCCGTGCGTGACGGCACGGTTGGCGGTGCCCCGGAAGAATAGTGCCGCGGAAGAGATGTCTTGGTGCCTCGTGTTGCATCGGGTTGCGCCGGGTGTCGTTGGCCGAACCTGCTGGTCGCCTGCCCTGCTGATCCGGCGGCTTTCATCTTTTTTCGTTGGTGCGAGCTGGCTGGCGAAGCAACGGGTTCGGCCGAGGTTTGCAAAGGCGTGCGCTGGGGCGAATTGCCGAGCCGGGCGAGGTTGCCAAAGCCGGCGAGAGCGGCACGGCGGCTTCGTCGCTTACAAAATGAAATCGAGAAAGGAAAAGCTTCGCGATGTGCGGCATCGTAGCGATTTTCTCTGAGCGTGGGCCGGTATCGGCGGAAACCTTGCGTCGGGCCACGCAGAGAATCGTGCATCGAGGGCCGGACGGGCAGAGGCACTGGATTGCGTCAGACGGTCGGGTTGGGCTGGGACACGCGAGGCTGAGCATTATCGACCTGGTGACGGGCGACCAACCGATAGCCAACGAAGACGAAACGCTGCGGATCGTCGCCAACGGCGAGTTTTACGAGTTCGAGGCGATTCGCCGTGAATTGGAGCAGCGGGGCCATCGGTTTCGCACCCGCTCGGATAGCGAGATCGCGCTGCATCTTTACGAAGAGGCGGGCAGCCACGCGCTGAGCCGGTTGCGCGGCGAGTTCGCCTTTGTGATCTGGGACGAACCGAACCAAACGCTGTTGGCCGCCCGCGACCGCTTCGGCGTGAAGCCGCTTTACTGGGCCCGGGTGGGCGAGACGCTTTACCTGGCCTCCGAGGCCAAGGCGTTGTTTGCGGCCGGTGTGCCGGCCCGCTGGGATGCGGAGTCGTTTTACCAGTCGATTGCGATTCAGTTCGACGAAGATCGTTCGATGTTTGCCGGCGTGTCGCAGGTGCCGCCGGGCTGTTTCTTGTTGGCCACGCCGGGGCATCAGCAGATTGTTCGCTATTGGGATGTGAACTATCCGCTGCAATCGGCTGCTGAGTCGGACCAGAGCGAATGCGACGACCGGCAGCACGTTGAGCGGATGCGGGCGGCACTGGACGAAGCGGTGCGGATTCGCCTGCGGGCCGATGTGCCGGTGGGATGCTACCTGAGCGGCGGCATCGACTCGTGCGCCATTCTGGGGTTCGCCTCGCGTCATCACGCCGAGCCGATCAAGGCATTTACGCTTTGCTTCGACACGGCGATGTACAACGAAGAAGCGGTGGCCCGCGAAATGGCCGAAGCCGCCGGAGCGGAGTTTTATCCGCTGAGCGTCACGCAGGAAATGCTTGCCGACCACTTCGCCGATGCCGTGGAACATGCCGAGATACCGACGGCCAATCCTCACGGCGTGGCGAAATATTTGCTCAGCGAGTTGGTGCGCGAGCGGGGCTACAAGGTGGTGCTCACCGGCGAGGGCTCGGACGAAATGCTGGGCGGCTACGCGCATTTTCGGCGCGATATGCTGCTATACAACTCGCAGAACCAAGACCCCGAGAGCGTGAATCGGCTGCTGCGCGAACTGGAAGAGGCCAACGAGGTATCGCGCGGCCTGCTGCTGCCCACGGGCAACGCCGAACCGCTGGAAAGCGTGAAAACGACCTTGGGCTTCGTTCCCTCGTGGCTGGAAACGCGTTCGGCCAACGGCGTGCGTTATCGGCGGCTGCTTCGGCCGGAGTTTTGTCGGGCCTTCGAGCAGCGAGATGCGTTCCGCGTGTTTCTCAACCGGATCGATGTGGCGGGGCAATTGGCCGGTCGCGAGCCGGTACACCAGTCGCTTTATCTTTGGACCCGCTCGATGCTGCCCAACTATCTGCTGAACTTTCTGGGCGACCGCATGGAGATGGCCCACTCGATCGAGGGCCGGGTGCCGTTTTTGGATCATCACCTGGTGGAAACGATTCGCGACATGCCCGTGCGGATGAAGATACGCGGCATGACCGAAAAATATGTGCTGCGCGAGGCGGCCCGCGAGGTGCTGACCGAGACGGTGTATCGCCGGCAGAAGCATCCTTTTCTGGCCCCACCGGCGGGGCTGCAAATGGACGGCCGACTTTTCGAGCTGATGCAGGATACGCTGCGCGGGCCGGCGCTGAAGAACCAGCCGTTTTACGATCCGCAGGCCGTGCTCGGGCTGTTGGATCGGATGAAGGATCTCGACGATCGCAAACGCAGCGGCGCAAGCTACCTGCTGACCAACGTGATGAGCACGTGCATTCTGCACGAGCGCTACGCACTGCAAAGCTAGGCCAGGTGCGGACTATAAGGGAGAGCTTAAGGGGGAGCTTAAGGAGGAGCTTGATAGGCGGGGAGCTTAATCGAATGTGCGGCGGGCCACATCGGGCTCGTCGGTGATGAGCATGTCGAAGCCGCGTGCGGCGAAGTAACGCATGGCGATAGGATGGTCGACCGTCCAAACGCCGACACCGATGCCCTTGTCGCGGGCTTTGAGAAGAATGCGCTGCTGGCTGAAAGCGGTAAGACCAAACCGCTGCCGCAGCAGAATCCAGTCGATCGGTGTCGGGTCGGGGCCCAGCATTTGCCACACGGTGGGCCACGCCTGAGCAGGCAGTTGGGCAAAGAAGCCGGTGGTGATGCCTGGCTCCTGACGCTCGACCAGACGCAGAGCTTCGGGATCGGCCGAGGCGATCATTACGCGATCAAGGGCGTCGTGGTTTCGCAACACGTTGAGCACGGCCGGCACCAGGCAGCGGCGATGACAGGCATCGTCGTCGGTTTTGAGTTCGACGATCAGCACTTTGTGGCAGCAGCCCAAACAGAGTGCAAGCTGCACGGCTTCGCAGAGCGTGGGCACACGGGCCCGCATGCCGGTAGCTGCTTCGACCGGGGGCATGTCGTGATAGGAAACCTCACGCACCGGCACCTCGCGGCCGTTGATGGTGACCTCTTTGTCGTGCCAAACGATCGGGATGCCGCAGCCGTCGAGCCGCACGTCGATTTCGACAAGGTCGGCGCCCTCGCAAAAGGCCCGGCGTATTGAGGGCAGCGTGTTTTCAGGATACGGATTGTCGCGGCGTGGGCCGCTGGCACCTGTGCCGCGATGGCCGACGATGATCGGCCCCGAGACGGCGATGCATCCGGCCAGCATCAGGTGGGCACAAGCGGTTAACATCGATCGGCGGCTTTCTGTGCAAACGGCGGGCGCCGCGCTGGAAAACGGCATTGGTGGACGGCAGAGGGCGGCGTCGCGTTGCCGGCGCTGGTAAATGCAAAGCTCGAAGTAGGCGGAGCGGCGCAAGCTCGTGGCTCGTGAGCGAACGAGAAAACGCGAGAATGACTGTTCGAACACGGCCCGCGCCGATTGGTCCTACAACGCATCGGCGTTCGGCGCGGTCGCACTGCAACCATTGCACGGGACTTGACGGCTGACGCGGTCGCGGTGACCTTGCCGATGGCGGAAATTGGCAAAGCCACCGGCAGTTGCTCAGAAGGCCGACGACCGGTGCGGCAAAGAAGAGGGGGGCCGCAGAAGACCGGCGACGCCAAGCAGCGCAGCGTGAAAACGGGCGGGGGCGATCGGGTTACACGGTGAGGGCGGCAGTGCGTGGCCGGCGACCCAATACGTGCAGCAATCGGGCCGGATAGTCGGTGCAGATGCCGTCGGCGCCCGCTTCGATCATGCGGTGCATCTCGTCGTGCGTGTTTGCCGTCCAAACGAAGACGGGCAGTCCGTGGCGGTGGGCCCATTCGAACCGCTCGGGCGCGGCGTCGTCGACCGATAGCCCAACGGCCGACATGTTGGCCTGGCAGGCCTGGTGCACGATGCCTTTCCAGACTTCGAGACCGGGCGCGAAATACTCCCAGAGCCAAACAGTGAGCATCTCCGGGTCGGCTGCGGTCAGCCACTCGAGCACTTCGAGGTGAAACGAGAAGAGCAGAACGTCACGGACATCGATGCCCGAGCGACAAATGGCCGAAAACACGGCCTCGCCCATGTCGGGTTCTTTGATCTCGACGATCAGACGACCGCGGCCGCGCACGAGTCGCAGGGCTTCTTCGAGCGTTGGCACGCGTTGGCCGGCGAAGGCCTCGCCCCACCAGATGCCTGTATCGAAACGTTTCAGCTCGTCGACGGTTTGGCTCCGCACCAAGCGGTCGGACCCGGCGGTGCGTCGCAAATCGGCGTCGTGAATGACCACGGCCACGC